>JASEHD010000006.1 GCA_030019075.1 Bacteroidota bacterium | reverse complement strand
ATTCAATTAGTGTTGTTGCTTTAGTCGTACAAGCGATGAGCATGTTTCGTAAGTGTTCCATTAAACCACCAAGGAACTCTCTTAGATCGAATCCACGATTAATGATTTCATCTACAATCAGAAGTCCCGCTTGAACGTCTTTTGATTTGATTATTTCTGTTACACGGAAGTAAATATCCTGATCAACAATATTGAGCATGGAAAGAATCTGCTGCGATTTGATATCTTCTCCGCAGAATGATATAACTTGATCAAAAATACTTTGAGCATCCCGCATAGAACCGTCGGCTCGTTTGGCGATGATGAAAAGAGCTTCATCATCAATTGTTACATGATCTTCTTTTGCAATAAAACGTAGGCGCGAGGTTATCTCGTTAATTGAAATTCGCCGGAAATCGAATCGCTGACACCGCGAAAGAATTGTCAGTGGAACCTTGTGAATCTCGGTTGTTGCGAAAATGAACATAACATAAGCAGGCGGTTCTTCAAGTGTCTTGAGCAAAGCATTGAATGCTTCCTTAGTCAGCATGTGCACTTCATCAATGATATAAACTTTGTACTTCCCCTTCGCAGGTCCATATCTTACTGCTTCCCGTAGGTTTCGTATTTCGTCAACACCGCGATTAGATGCACCATCGATTTCAAAGACGTTTACACTCCGGCCTTCTGTTATTTCTTTGCAAAGGTCACATTCGTTGTCGGGATTGAGGTTATTAGGATTCACACAATTGATTGCTTTTGCAAGAATCCGTGCAGTAGTTGTTTTTCCAACGCCGCGTGGTCCACTGAAAATGTAAGCATGTGATAATCTGTTTGTTGCGATAGCATTCCTGAGAGTTATAGTAATGTGCGATTGGCCAATGATGTCTTCGAACACCATCGGTCTCCATTTCCGAGCTGTAACAAGATATGTCATGAATTAATATAATCCAATCTTGCGAGAGATTCAACTCCCTTTATGAAATTTTTTCTCGAATACCCACGTCATTGCATCTGCGATTGTTTCAACGGGGACAATTTTTAATCCTTCCTTTACCTTATCAGATATTTCAACGAGATCTTTTTCATTTTCTTTCGGGATTATAACTGTTTTTATACCGCTTCGCTGTGCGGCGAGTAGTTTTTCGTTCAATCCACCGATAGCTATGACGTTTCCCCGCAGTGTTATTTCACCTGTCATTGCGACATCGTTTCGTGCGGGCTTTTGAGATGCGACTGAAATAATTGCCATTGCCATCGTAAGTCCAGCAGATGGACCATCTTTTGGTATCGCGCCTTCGGGGAGGTGAATGTGAATTTCTTTCTTTCGGTAAAAATTGGCTGGGACGTGAAGTGTTTTAGCATTCGAACGAATGTAGCTAAGCGCAGCTTGTGCCGACTCTTTCATAACTTCTCCAAGTTGACCGGTAAGCGTGAGTTTTTCCGATCCGTCCATGATTGTTACATCAACGTTGAGAATATCACCGCCAACACTCGTCCAAGCTAAGCCAATCACAGAACCGATCCGTCTGGCGCCATTTGTCAATTTTTTTCTGTACTTAGGTACACCTAAGTATTTTTCTGTTTTTTCTTCATCCACAATTATAGCGATAGTCTTACGGCTTTTCCCATCCTTTTGTTTGTTCAGCACGATATCTTTTGCAACCTTTCGACACACTGAGGCAATCTCCCGCTCAAGATTTCTAACACCAGCTTCTCTTGTATACTGCTGGATGATTTTGATTATTGCTGCATCGGCAAACTTTACTTCTTTTGTATTCAGTCCGTGCTCCTTGAGCTGCTTTGGGATAATATGGCGGTTTGCGATCTCACGTTTATCGTATTCTAAATAACCCGGAAGCTCAATTATTTCCATTCTATCCTGCAGCGGAAGAGGGATGTTGTAACGGACATTCGCAGTAGTAATGAACATAACATGAGACAGATCGTAATCAACATCGAGATAATGATCGCTGAACGAGATATTCTGCTCTGGATCAAGGACTTCAAGCAGTGCCGAGGAAGGATCGCCGCGGAAATCCATACTCATTTTATCAACTTCATCCATAAGAATGAGCGGATTGATCACACCGGCACGTTTCATTGATTGAATAATTTTTCCGGGCATAGAGCCGATGTATGTTCGCCGATGACCGCGTATTTCTGCCTCATCACGCACACCACCGAGTGAGATGCGGACGAACTTTCTTCCCAGCGCGCGTGCAATTGATTTTCCAAGAGAAGTCTTCCCAACTCCGGGTGGTCCAACAAAACAAAGAATCTGACCCTTCATTTCCTTGACTAAATTCAAAACAGCGATATGTTCGAGGATGCGCTCTTTTGGTTTCTCTAATCCAAAATGATCTTCATCTAAAATTTCCTGAACATGTTTTATATCTAAGTTATCTTTGGTTCGCTTCTGCCATGGAACGCTAATCAGCCAATCTAAATAGTTCCGGCTCACACCAAATTCTGGGGATAGGGAAGGAGTTTTCTTCAGCTTATTGAATTCTTCAATTGCTTTTTCTAAAATATCCTTTGGCATCCTTGCTTGTTCAATCTGTTCTTTGAGTTTGATGAGTTCAGGCGAGAGTACTTCCTCAGAACCAAGCTCATCTTGTAGTATACGCACTTGTTCCTGAAGGAGGAATTTTTTCTGTGACTTCTGGATACTTTCATGAAGTTTTGAATCAAGGTCTCGCTCTATCCGAAGTATGTCCACCTCCGAGGAAAGAATTCGTGCAAGTTCGAAGTATTGTTCTTTGAGTGTTATATATTGTAGAATTTTATGTTTTGTCTCAACGGTTTGTGTAATATTTGATGCGATGTAAAATAACTTTCGCTGAGGATCGGTCAACGTTTCAAAAGTTGTGAGAGTATCCTGAGGGATGTGGCGGTTAAGATCGATATACTCGGTGAACAACAGCGATGTCTGACGAATAAGTGCTTCGATTTCTGGTGAAGCTTCCCAGCGGGCATCATTTATTTGAACGGCGGCTTCAAGGAACGGTTCATATCGTGTAAAAGATGTAATAGTCGCTTGGACCATACCTTCGACGATTATCTTCATCAAACCGTTGGGGAGTTTCATAATCTGGATTATCCTCGCGATTGTTCCATGCCGGTAAATGTCGTCTGCTGCTGGTTCTTCGATGGCGGGATTTTTTTGGGCTGAGAGAAAGATAAACTTATCCCGCTCGATGGCGTGTGTTGCTGCGCGAAGTGATGTGTCCCGTCCGAGAAGTACGGGATAGATCATATATGGATAAACGACTACATCCCTCAGTGCCAGTACGGGTAGTACGGTTGGGATGGTTTCATTTACAGGGGGTTGAAGATCGTTAATCTTGAAATTAGCATTTTCCATGTTTCACCCAGATAAAAAAAGCCCAAGCGGGCATAATTAATAACAAATTTATAATGAAAAATATACGAAGAATGTTTTATTGGTACAAATCATAATTTTGTTATATTATCACATGTTAAGTGAAGAAATTATTCAATTTGCAGGAAATCTCTTTCATAATTACGAAGCTGCCTCGGTAAATGATTTTCAGAAAAGATCGTTTCCACCCGAGACACTATATTCCGTTTTAGACAGATTAGTAGAGAATTCTGACGGAAGGTTTAGAGTACTCAATGTGGGTTTCTCGTTGGAGGGGCGTCCGCTCCGACTTGTTGAAACCGGAAATGGAAAAACGAACGTTCTACTCTGGTCGCAGATGCACGGTGATGAATCAACCGGGACGATGGCAATCTACGATATTCTTAACTACTTAATCACAACTAAAGATGAAAAAATAACTCACTCAATCCTTTCGTCCGTTAAACTGCTTTTCCTTCCAATGCTAAACCCCGATGGAGCGATAAGATTCCAGAGGCGTACCGTACATGGTATTGACATGAATAGAGATGCGTTAGCATTAGAAACGCCTGAAGCAAAAATTCTCAAAAAGCTACAGCAGGAATTTAAGCCAAGCTTTGGATTTAACTTACACGATCAAGAATTAAGCACGGTTGGCACTACTAAGGAAATTGCTGCAATTGGTCTTCTTGCCCCGTCTCTCGATTACCGGAAGACGGAAAACAATATTCTGTTGCATACGAAACAATTAGCTGCTGTGTTTGCCAGCGTAATGGATCAATTTATCCCGGGAAAGATTACGAAATACGATGACGCCTTTGAACCAAGAGCATTTGGAGACAACATGCAGCGATGGGGAACGAGCACATTGCTTGTTGAGGCGGGGCATGTTTTCAATGATCCCGATAAAAATTTTATTCGCAAGCTAAACTTTGTTGGAATTCTCTCGTCACTCTATGCTATTGCGGCAGGTGATAATAAAGAGTTCGATATTGCTGCATATGAAAATTTGCCTTTTAATGGAAAGCGTGCATACGATGTGATCGTCCGGAATATTCTCATTGTGAATGAGAATGGGAAAAAAATAAAAGCCGATCTCGGCATCTCGTACCAAGTTGATACTCACTCAGAATTACCGCCAAAGTTAGTTGATGTTGGAGATTTACATACATTCGTAGGTGTTAGAGAAATCGAGGGTATGGGAAAAGTCATTCCGCAAAGTGTCCTGAAACTTAATGAAGCTTTCGAATGGGAAAAATACTTTTAAAATGAACTAAGGTTTCCACCTATTCCCGCACAACTATTTTGTCAACAATAATTTCTTCGTTGACTGATATACTTGCTTGCCCGATTGATCTGAGATTAACAAACGCACATAGTAAACCCCGCTTGAAAGATCATCGGCATTAAATACAGTTTCATGGTATCCTGCTTTTTTTTCGTCTGAGGCGGACTCATCCACAAGGATCGTAATTTCCCCGCCCAGTACATCAAAAACCTTCAATTTTACCAAACTAACAACAGGTAATTGATAACCTATAACCGTTGATGGATTAAAAGGATTCGGGTAATTCTGATATAACTCGAACTTTTCAGGTGGAGCAATAGAAATCCGAATCTGCTTCGTCCATTTCTCACCAGTGGCCGTTATGATTATAAACGGTAAAATTTGCTCTTTGTTTATTGGTGCCGATTTATCTACGGAGAATGTAAACTGAGCCTGTGTTTCTTCACCCGCGTTCAGAGATGCAACAACTTGTTCACTTGGTGTAACGTTTATCCACTGCGGGAGATTTGCCGCCTCAACTCGTACATTTGTTATTTCTTTATTTGACCCGTTAGCAACGGTAAGCTCTATGCTATTTCCCTTTGATGCAAATGGAATACTGTATAATTGACTTACCTCAACTGGTTGAGACAATGGATGACTTACGAGTTGTTTTCCCGGATAAAGTGTATCGCTTCGTGTTAGCTGTACATCGTTCTTAGTTTCAGGATTGATGCAATCCAAATTTTCTTGTTTCGATTGTTTTCTTAATTTTCTCATTTGCTGTATGATCATTCGCCGCTCACCTTTACCTTGTGAGGTGCGCATCTTTTCCATAAGCTCAGTCATCTGTATTTTCTTGTTTGGTTGGGGAGATGCACTTTTCATTTGAATCTGATCAGATTTCTTCATTTCCTGTCCATAAGCAAGAAAACAAAATATTATACCAATAATTCCAATCTTTCCAATCTTTATAATCGTCTTCATTCTCTTATTCTCCTTTATATTAATATTATTGCAATCGCTGCTCAAATCTCAAATCTCACATCTCACATCTCATATCCCGTTAATAAACCGGTACAAACACCGCCCTAACGGTTTTATCCCTATTCATAATGATTGTCTTCGGGTTCTGTGTTCCAGTCAGGTCGATCTCCCAATGATCAAATCGCCAAGAAGTTGGTTCGGGCATCAGCGGTACGATTTTTTCTTTCTGCGATAGGGCGCCACCGACCGTTCCTTTCGCTGTAAGTCTTACGCTTGTACCGTGTGTATAACTTGTTTGATCGGGTGATTTCAAAACGATGCCTTCTCCGCTTATTAGTATTGTGAGTGTGTAGGTTATTGTGAAGTTTGTTGCACTTGTTCCTGTCCCTGATGCATTTATTACGCTGATCGTTCCCGTTGTGGCTCCTGTTGGCACGGTTGCCGTGATCTGTGTTGGTGAATTCACAGTGTAGCTTGCTGTTACACCATTGAACTTTACCGCTGTTATCCCGATGAAGTTTGTACCTGTGATAGTAACACTTGTTCCAACCGGACCACTTGTAGGTGTGAAGCTTGTTATTGTTGGTGGGTTGGGTGTGAAGTTGGCAGTAACAGTTTTGTTCGAGTTCATCGTTATGTTCACCGGATTTGTTGATCCTGTGAGATCACCACTCCAATTCACAAACGAATAACCTGTCGCAGGTGTTGCCGTTAACTGCACACTTGTACCGTGATTGTATGTCGGTTGATTTGGATTATTAGTTACCGTGCCGTTTGTCGCATTGATTGTCAGTGTATATGTATTAATCGCAAAGTTTGTAGTGATTGTTTTATTCGCGTTCATTGTGATGTTTGCAGGATTTGCTGATCCCGTAAGATCACCACTCCAATTCACAAAAGAATAGCCAGTCGCAGGTGTTGCCGTTAATTGTACCGATGTACCATGATTGTATGTAGGTTGATTAGGATTCTTAGTTACCGTGCCGTTGTTTGCATTGACTGTTAGAGTATAGGTGTTGACGGCAAATGTTGAAGAAATTGCATGCGGCGCAGTTACGCTTGTAAATGTATAAGATGCAACCGCTCCAACTGATGATTGATCTACTATTACATCTGCAATATGATAGCCGGTATTGGGTGTAATTGCAAACAATTGATTTGCTCCGTATACAACCGACACATCTCCCGATGGAGCGATTGTGCCGTTTGCTCCGGCAGTTGCTGTTATTATAAATGTGTTTTGTAAAAACGTTGCTGTAATATTTTTCTCACTGTTCATCACTACAGAGATTGGATTTACTGTCCCCAAAACATCCCCGCTCCAACTGCTAAAACGGTAACCGGTTGATGGGTTTGCGGTTAGTGTTACTGTTGTGGAGCTATCGTATAGTGCAAGCTCCGGTGATTTTGTTACCGTGCCGTTGCCTATTGTGTTTATGTTGAGGTTGTATTGGGGCGGAGGAGTTGGCAATTGGTTTAATAAATACTCAGTGTTAAAATAAATAAGCGCATACGCCTCGCTTGTGAGTGCGTGGCTGCTATCCTGGTTTGCATTTGCCAGTACTGTATCTAACGTTGCTCGCGTAGCTCTGATTGCATTGCGTTGGAGCTGCACCTTTGCGCTATCAAAAAACGTGGTGTACTTACCTGCCGTTGACTGCTCTGTTATCCAGCCGAGCGTGCGGGATTGGGTGGTGTAGGAAGTGAGTGTGTCGAGGAAGTTCAAACTATCGAATGGAGATGGCGTAGATGTTGGACCAACTGTTTGTGTGTGATATGAGTTTATCAAAACATCATTAATAACACTTTCTCGTGTTCTTTGAGGGCTTGAAACATTTCCAAGAGCGTTACTCCCCTTTGCATAAATGGTTTTTATCCCCGGCAAATCAACCGATTGAATACCAGAGCCTGTTATCAATTGATTTGCATGTAACATCGTATTATCATCTGAAATTAACGATCTCCAATAATAGCCATTAACTACCCAGGTATAACTTCCGTTCCAAACTCCGGAAATAATTGTCCCCACTGTGTCTATATTAGCAATAAATATTTCATCTATGAGTTGCCTACTTGTAGAATCACTTTTAAAATCATAAGTATATGTATATCTATTATTTTCTTTTGTTACGGAGGCTCTTACTAATAACTTTATTCTATTGTTTGGCAAGAATTCATAACTTGGCACCTGTCTGATATTTTCCCAATAGCCATACTTTTGTCCATTCCAACCGTAAGTAACATATGGTGCTGTCGAGCTTGGATTTGCATCAGGATACCAACCTCTACCATATTCATCGTCAGCCAGCCACTCACCACGAATATTATAAACACCATTCCCCTCAGTATCAATAATATCAAAACTTCGACCAGTATTACCAAGTATCACAGACCGTCCGAGACTATCAACATCATTAATTATTTCGCCACTCGATCCATCCCATCGAATAATATATAATCTTGCTAAACCTGTTTTAGTAAACTCTTCGTCCCAGAATCCAAGCTCGACTTTTCTATCGTTATTGATGTCATAACTAAAATAAAATTCTTCAACATCTCCTTTTATCTGATATCCCGAATGCCATAATAAATTTCCATCTTTTACAAAACCAACGATTGATGTGTCTACATAATCATCGTTTTCATATCTCTCGAGAGATGATCTCCTTTGTAGTGCCCAAAATATAATACAATTCTGAAGTGTACCATAATGGTCAACAAATGAATTATAGTAAAATTCTTTTGTCGAATCCGTAACTAATGCAGAATCCAAAATCTCATATCCTTTTAAGAAGTATTTATTCCCAAAATTTGAAACGAGTATGCTTGACATTTGATTTCGAACTGTCCCATTCGGGTCATACTTGCTTGTGTCTTGTGTAAAACACAATCCGATAGTAGAAACAAGAAACAGAAATAGACAAATAACCTTTCTCATATAATTTTATTCTCCTTTTACTGGCAAATAATTTTTGGCATTGTTCATTACATCGACCTCATAATTTGGTTCACCATGGTTATACCAATTCAATGCAGATTCCCAGGTTTTTTCATAACCAAGGGGCCAATTATTGACTTGTAATCCATTCCAAACAATTTGCTTAATCTGATTGTGTTTATACATCCGTTCTCCATAAGCCGGGAATCCGTACGAGACTTCGTTCAAATACTCGGGTGGTTGTGTGGATGATGTTTTTGTGAATCCATTTAGATTTAAGTCTGTAGCATTATAATGAGTAAGTTGTAGGAATCCGTATGAAGCAATTATTCTCGTCTGTGCATACCAGTCATATTCTTTTTTCCCAATTATTCCATCGCTTAATAATTGCACAGCTTTAGATAAAGCTTCATTTTGAAGTGCTATATCATCAGACCATACACCTTTCTTATAAAGTGAGTCATAATAATAATTCCATTGATTAGTGATTTCATCATCGTTCATAAATCTTAATTTATCTCTTTTGATATATTGGTATCTGTTTGCAATTAAATAATTTCTAATAGTAATCTGATTACGTGGATAATCTCCAATAGGTTTGACATATTTATGTACATCTTTGGATGGAATTGCTGGACCATTACCCATTGGTGGAGGAGAATTGACAACAAAGTTGTTTTCAGAACCAAAATATTTTTCATTCATCGATGGTCCACCATTTTCATCAGGCTCAGTCATATTTCGGTATTTAATATCTTCATTAAATTCATAGCGATAAACAGGCTCAAAATGTGTTTCTTTAGCTATCTGTCCTTTAATTATCTGAGGTGGGATACCATAGATGCCGGCATATTTTATAATTGTATCATTTATCATGATTTGATTACCAAAAACGTCTTCAACTGTTGGGTCTAAAGCTGATCCAAGTTTTCTCGGTTTCTTCACCTCAATAATAGCATGAGCATCTTTGTACCCACTAAGTTTTGAAGTGAGCTTAACTCTATAGACAGAATCTGCGTGCCAATACCTGCCAATAACTCTGATTAAGCCGTCTGGCATAAGCTTTGGTGTTCCATTGAAATCAGGTGCAACTTTTTTTGTTTCCCAATATGCACCAATTCTTGTGCCAGGTCTTATATCCTTTGGGCGTGCGTCCGCTTTCTCCACAGACCAATCAGCTTCTGACTCTCCCCCTTCAAGGTCATTCGTACGACCACCATGTGATGTTGTATCTATAACAAGTGATTTTGTATCTTCACATTTAGTAACTTTGAAATACTTTGTTTCGCCAAGTATAATTTCATACTCTCGAATAGTTAAGCCATTGTTTGAACAAGAGGGATAATCTGATGTTCTCCTTGCATGGCTACCCTGCTTAGAAACAGACGCTGATGCCAGTTGTATGTTTTTTGAACCCGACCTCATTGTACCAATGGGAGTAGATAATTCTTCAGAGAATGAACTCTTCGTCAAACCTGCTGGCTGGCATGGCTCGCATACGTCCCAACTTCCAACGGGTTCAACTAAAAATTTTATCAGGTAATTTTCCGGCGGAGCTGTATCTAGCGAAGCGACATATTTGAATCCCTTTAAAGTACATAAGAGCGAATCTTTCAATGTTTGATCGCAAGGATCGAGCAGTTTGCCATAAACGGTATCTGCGATATTAAAAAAATGCACATCAAACTCTTGATCGTCTGGGTATGGCACAATATCGCCGTTGAACCGTTGTTTTTTTACGATGATATCAGAGGTATCACCTGTGGCAATTGCTGGCGGACAAAACGAGACATTTGGACACGAACCGATTTCAAGAACTACCCTCCCACTTGAAAACCAATCTTCTTCACTTAATACCTGTACAATTATTCTACCTGATGGTGGCAGGTTCTGTCCAATAACAAGCTGCAGCTCATTTGTGATTCTTGAATAAGGTCTGTAGAAAATATCATTTCCGTAAACAGTTCCAGAAGTATCAATCAATGTCGCATAATTCCGCCCTTCAATTATATTCACATCAACCTCTGCATTTGGGTCTTCTGGCTCACCTATCGCTTCAACATATAATCTTAGAGTATCACCAGGCATTCCCCGTTGTGGTGCAGCATACACACGATAACGGTCCCTGCTAAACCACAATGACCCACCATAATCATCACAATCATCAATCCAACTTTCATAATAAAAATTCCATCCTTCACGATCTGGTTCAACCCTGGGATACATACGTTCTCCTTCAGTTCCAGGACCAACCGATATCAATGAAAATATTATGGTATCTCCAGCTTTGACTTTTCCTAAGTTAATAGGAGGATAATACCATTCATAAAACTCTTTATCAAAATATAACGAATCATTTTTTGAATGAAACCATAAACTATCATTATGATAAGGATAATTTAACGACCATGGGTAGTATAAAAGCTGAGTATCGCTTGGAACTATAAATGGTTGTGGTTCGCGAGGAGGACCGGTTGAAGGTCGCATGTCGACACAAGAATTTGAATCCATATCAATAAATATCTCCATGGTTTGCCAAACCGTTGCAGTATCTAACACTGGAGTGATATGGTAATCAAAAAAGATATATGTATTCGTCTGACAACCAATTATGGACGGCTCAGGTGCTTCTTGGTAATATGGTCCATGAGTGCTAATGTATCCATTTTCATCAACCAATCTATATTCAACAGCAAATACAAGTGATTGTCCACCCGTAAAATATCCTATATTAAAAATGGTTCCATCATAGGTAGCTGCTCTTAAGCTTCCACTAAAAAGTAATCTGCTGTATGGCTGAACTAACCAAATATCTGCATCATTACTAAAACCAAAGCCAAATAAATTTGGGAAAATACTGCGAAATGTCACACGTCCTCCACAACTCAAATACAACGAGCCACCTGCTACTTGTAATTCACTTGAATATTTTATTTCTTCTGGTTTTGTGTAATAATCAAATTTTGGTGTAACTATTATTGTATCCTTAATTATAATCTGGGTAAAAATGGGTGAGTTTAAGCTTGAGACAAAAACGCTAAGTGCAAGAGAGAGAGAGAGAGAGTAAAAATTTATTTTTCATTTTTGGCTTATCCATATTTTATCCAACAGTTTCATGTTTTTCTCCGCTCATAAAATACAAAATATTTTGGTTTGTGTCAAGGAAAAAATTCTTTTTTCACCTCATTCCCCATCCAAGCAGCAATGTTATAATTACCCATGCAAGCCATAAACCGATTGTAATTCCGATTCCAGTATTAATTGATTTATTCGAAATCTTTGCTACACCGATTCCAAAAACAGCCATTTGCCAAATTGTGAAAAAGTTTATGGAAGCAAGAAATTTATGCGACATATTCTTATAGTCGAAGCTGTCAACGAGCAACAATGAGCCGCTGGGTGAAGCAAGTATCGAGTTGAAAAGAAAAATCATTAACACTGTAACGATTGCTCCAAGAATACCGATTAACATAGAAAGCCCATAGACTTCAAGTAATTTTTTGTAACCTGCTTGCGACTTAAAAAATAATTTCACCGTTATCCAGAAAATGAGCGGTACGCCGAACATTGCTATAGTTGTCATAACAAGAGCTGCAATAGATCCTGTAATTACAATCATTGACCCTGATTCCATCATTTCTGTTGCCGCATCCATTTGTTCCTGCCTCATCTCGCCCCGATCAACCCTCTCTTGCATAGCATCGCGCTGCGGTTCTAATGCTTGCGAGCGTAATGTTTGATCAGAGAGGATCGTAATCGTTGTAATGAGTGCAAGGCACATGGCTATAATATAAGGTATAGCCCAGGACAAATTCTGAACTGATGTAGAAGCAACTTCAGTAAATAGCTTCGCTGGGGCAGAAAAAATATCCACCATCCGGTCAGTAAACGATGAAACTTCCGGCGCTTCAACTGGGTTAATTTGCTGATTTTCCATAAAACATCTCCTTTATTTTTGATGAAAATACGGAATTATTTCAGAACTGTCAAATTTTCTTTGCAAACTCTTGATTTTCATTGAATGCTTTGTTATTTTGGCAGAGTCGGGTTTTTCTTGTTTTTCGATCCGACATTAATTTTTTGCAGTCCAGCATATAAATATTTGATGCCCAAACTATCAATTGATGAAATACGGAATCGGTTCGAATCGTCGAAAGAGTTCAACGAAATCTTCGATGCGTTCGAGCAAGCGATCGAACAGCATCTCGATGACATCGAGCTGTATCGTCAGCTTTTCTGGAATCATGCACTGACACCGGAAGAGTTGTGTTTGTTTGGCGAAAAGCTTGTTAAGGAATTTTCTCATCTTAGTTATGATGTTTACATGTGGCTTGCAAGCGTTTTTGAAGCAACGCACTCGATATATGATAATTATGATCTCGCCCTGCGATATTATAAGAAAGCCGCCGATGCAAAACCTGATGAGCCAACTCCGTACTTGAACGTTGCAAATTGCTACGAACCTGATTTGAATATTCCATCGTTGAACTCACTCATCGATTTTCTAAAGCAAGGTACGAATGCAATTCCGGAATCGAAACCTCTTCATCAGAAGCTTGCCCACTTATATGAAATTGCCGGCAACGACGAGATGAGTAAGTATTACAAACGTAAATCAGAAGAGGGAGCAACACCCGCCGCAGATCAGCCGCCAGAGGAATGAAATCTTTTAAAGGGTATTTATTCATTTTAGGTGCAACAACCTTCTGGGGAATTTCAGCAACGATTGCAAAGTTTCTCTTTATTCAAAACGTAGAAACGCTTATCCTTGTACAAATGCGGATAACGATCTCTTGCCTATTGCTGTTGATATTTTTTCTTCTGTTTAAACGCCACCTTCTTGTTGTTAAGCTAAAAGACCTGTACAAGTTTGCTCTTTTAGGAATTCTCGGCATCGCCGGTTCTAATTTTACATACTACTTTTCGATCGCAACAACAAACGTTGCAACCGCAATTCTACTTCAATACTTAGCTCCGCTGTTGGTGCTGTTGTATGCCGTTGGCTCACGCGAAGAAAAAGTAACTTCCTCTAAAGTAATCGCCGGAACAGTATCGCTGGCTGGCTGTTATCTTGCAGTTGCAGGAAAAGATTTTTCAATCATTACAATCAGCCATCTCGGACTTTTAACCGGTTTGGCTTCTGCGTTTTGCTGGGGTTTCACAAACGTATGGCTGAAATATTTACTAAAGAAATATAATGTTTGGACTTGCCTTGTTTATGCATTTATAGCCGGCGTGCTGTTCTGGATAATCATCAATCCTCCGTCAAAAATTATTGATGCACATTATTCAGTTGAAACGTGGGAAATGTTTTTTGGATTTGCGCTGATCTCGATTCTTATTCCGCACTCGCTGTACTTTTCCGGTATGAAGTACTTGACGGCTTCACGGGGAATAATAACTGCAACCTTCGAACCGATTGTTGCAATCGTATCGGCATACTTTATTGTTAATGAGGTTTTGACTCCGATACAAATCGTTGGCGCCGTTTTCGTAATCACAGCAATTGCAATTCTTCAGATCAAACAAGAGGAACAGTAATGACCGAACGCCGAAAAGAAAAATTTTTAAAAGTTCTGCATCACCGTCAACCCGATCTGACAGTTGTAATGGAAGACATATTCGATCCTCATAATGTAAGTGCAGTGCTGCGTACCGCCGATGCTGTTGGAATACTTGAGGTTCAACTGCTTTACGTTAATGAAGAGTTTCCGAAGCTCGGCAAGAAAAGCTCTGCCAGCGCTCTGAAGTGGGTGAAGCGGCGTAACTTTAAATCCATTACAGAATGTTACGATCATCTACATCGCGATGGTTTCACAATTTATGCAACACATCTTGGAAAAAGATCAAAATCGCTTTACGAGCTTGATTTAACAAAAAAAATTGCTTTAGTGTTTGGTAATGAACATCGTGGTGTGTCTGCTGAAGCTGCAAAACTCGCAGACGAAAATTTCCAGATACCGATGCTCGGAATGATAGAAAGCTTGAATGTTTCTGTCGCTTGCGCTGTTTCATTATATGAAGCCCTTCGCCAACGGCAGTTGGCTGGTAACCCGATGCGTCTTAGCGAAGAAAATATAAAAAAGTTGTTCAACGAATGGCTGAAGAAATAGATAATGAAAATCTGTCACGCTGAGTCCACCTAAATGGGCGTTGCCCATTTCTCAATTGAAAATGACAATTCTTGAGACTTGTCATTAGGAGACTTTAGCGCGAGATTGAGTTGGAATGTCATGGTTCGATCCTTCGTTTTCACTCAGGATAAACTTACTCACCATGACTCTTTTTTTATTCGCTCGGTGTTTGGTCGGAACGGATTGCTCGCCACCTTAAAAGATGGCACGTTATTGCTTTCTGGACAGGTTTCACTTTTGATATTGCAGGCACTTGGGCAATGATTGTGGTACGAAGAGGCAGTGAAGCAGCACGAACAGGATTTCACAGATATAGTATTATTGTTTGGCTGATTTGGTTAGTTCCTTATTTGGGCGGTATGTATATTGGAATGATCAAATAAGGAACTCTATTTGAGTGTCCTGTTTATTAAACTGTTAAAACAGTTGATGATCATAACTTCCACTTAAGTAACACCTCGATTAATCGAGGTGTTGATGGGACAAGATTCATGCTTTAACCGTTTTAACGGTTTTCATTCAGAACGATTAAACATGCAGTCAACTTAAGGTAACATATTACATTGAACTCATTCTCCAAAAAATTCAGGTGATAAAATGAAAGGAAACAAACTTTACATAAACGACCCGATGCCGGAATTTAAAAACCTTCCCAGTGTGGGTGGAAAAAATTATTCTTCATCCGATTTCAAGGATGTAAGTATTTTGGTAATCGTATTCTCGTGCAACCACTGTCCGTACGTTATAGCGTACGAAGACAGGATCATTGAATTGCAAAAAGATTACGCCGGTAAAGGAGTTCAGCTTGTTGCAATAAACTCGAACGACGAGAAAAACTATCCCGAAGATAATTTAGACGAGATGGTAAAACGTGCAAGGCAAAAAGGATTTAACTTTAAATACTTGCGGGATGGAGACCAGCGAGTTGCAGAAGCATTTGGTGCAACACATACGCCTCAGTTTTTTGTGTTCAACCGGGAAAGAAAGCTATCCTACAGCGGGAAGATGGACGACAACTGGGAAAATCCAAAAGCAGTAAAAGAAAGTTATCTCCGCAATGCACTGGACGCCCTGCTAACTGGTAAAGAGGTGAAAATGCCGGAAACTTTCTCGATTGGATGTACGATTAAGTGGAGGACATAACGTTTGAGTGTATGTGCCGTAAGGGATTGCGGAGTACTTTCCTGTCCACCGAAACGAAAGTTTGAGCGGGCGGTAATGCTTGAATACCCACTGAAACCCTTATGGCATATACACTTTGTTGGGTGCTGGTGTTCTGTTTTTCCTGTCATTTTTTTACTTATTCCCTTTTGCTCTATTGTGTGTCTTGCATAACATTTGGCAATTCTTTATATCAGTTGCACCGCTTTTACTCCATGCTGTCACGTGGTCTGCATCCATCTCTGAAAGTTTCCAAATTTTTGTCTTGTTAGAATCGTGTCCGATTGCACATAAAGGACAATTAGAAATGCTCTTTTTTTCTGCTTCCGTTGTTTGTTTCATGTAAACAGTTTTCTTTGTTGCTTCGTCAAAAACACGAACTTCTAATAATTTCGTATCTTTTGAACCGCCAAGATTATACTCGAATACTCCTTTACGATTTTTAATATAAGGGTCTCCATAAAGTTTTTGGACTTCTGCTGATACTTTTTTAGGGTCAAATGCTTTTTTATGATATGTTTCATACAGTCGTCCCCATTCAAGTCCACGCATTTCACTTTCAACATCTGTGAAGACTGTCGAAACCCAGTCTATTACACTTGTAAAATAAGTCTTCAATTCCTTTATGTTTGTATCAAACCTATGACGGCTCATATAGTCGCCTATGTTTCCTTTACTAACCCAATCAAGCGCACATTCTAAAAACTCTTGTCTATTTATACTACCAGAGATGTAAGCACCCCATTTTTGAATATTCGTGTTTCGGCTATTACTAAATTCTTCTTTCGCCAGTGTTACAAATGGACCAGAATAAACAGCATTTAGTAATTCCTGATTGTTTAGCGGAACGCCTGCGATATTGATTGTTTTAAACCATTCTTTAATCTCACTTTCTGTACCTTCGCATTCATAAATTAGCAATTTTGTTTCCCAAATCTTATCTTTCTTGTCTTTTGCCATACTGCCAAAGTATTGTTCCGTTCCATTTTCATCTTTAATGATAAATTTGTCCGTAACAAATCTACCAATACTGGTAATACGCTGTTGCCCATCTAAAACTTCAAGCTTGCCATAACTTACTTTGTTAAAATAAATCAATCCTATTGGATACCCTTTAAGGATAGATGCAATGACTGCCATTTCTCTCTTACCGCCGTCGGATGCATAAATATAGTTGCGTTGATACTCTGGTTGGATAGTTAGTTTTCCAGATAAACCAAATAAACCCTTTCCTTCAAGCTCATTATAGACGAATCCTTCGCAGATTTCTTTTACAGTAATATTTGTTTTCAAAGTCGTTTTCATATTATTTCTTTTTATGTTTTATCAAAATACGAGCATACGGGTCTTTATGACCAGCAATTTTTAATTGAGAAGGTTTAGGAAGACCTTGTTCTACTATTGAAAAAAAATGTGGATTTATATCAATAATTTCAAACTGTTCAGGATTATATTTATCAAGAAATGTTATTGGTACACCCATCTCACCATCATAATCACTCGGAATAGCCTCAGTGTAAGGCACTTCAATTGCATCATAGTTATCATATTTTTTATAACTATTCTCTTTTTTTAATAATTTTTTATTATATCTCTTATTATCAGCCATTGTCATAAGGTCTAATGGTTGATGACGACGACCATGGTCAAGATTTGTAAGCCACAAACAATTATTAGTGGAAACAATTCTATCTCCGTTTTCGTCTATACGAGCTTCTGAACCATACAATTCATAGGACTTAGGGACTATGAAACCTGAAATCCATCTTCCCATTCCGTTTCCAAGCCAAATCTCATTTCTTTTAATTGCTTTGAATACTTCTTTATAAGTTAGACAATTGATATTACCAATAATTAAAAATTGTTTTTTATAATCAAAAAGTTGATTAAGATATTCCAGAAAGAGACTAAAAGGAGGATTGGTCACAACAATATCGGATTGCTCCAAAAGATTTATACACTCGTCGCTTCGGAAATCTCCAGTACTATTTAAAGGTGTCCATTCATTGTTTTTATTTTCTTTTAATTGTAGGGAAACATCTTTTAAATTAAATTCACCATCACTATCTATATCGCCAACTTCATTAATGATAAATTTATTAGCTGTTATCTTTGGTCGCCCTTTTGATTTTGGTATGGTTTTGTCGTCTCCAAATAAAGCTAATTGTGTATTGGCAATAGGTGAAGGTTTATAGCTGGTTGTGATTAGCTGTTTTAAACCAAAGCGATTAAAATTAAGTACGAAATAACGAAAGAAGTTGCTTTCAAATGGGTCATCACAGTTGCAATATATAACCTTACCCTTGAATACATTAGTATTGTATTCTAAATACGCTGAAACTTCTTTTTGAATATCGCTATATAGAGTATAAAATTCATCGTTCTTTGCCCGTCTTGCGTTTTTAAGATTTTTGTTTGCCATATCTTTTTATCTCGTTTTAAAGTTTCTAATTGTCATTTTCTGATTATCTGTGTCCTTGTCTTTCTACACTTGAACCCAACGTGCCTTGTAAAAATGCAGTGCCGGAACGAACTTAAAATAAAGTCATTTATCGTGAGTGATGGCACTGACTAAAAATGAAAATTAAAGATGAACATTCTTAACAATAAAACTTGAGGATTATATGAAACAATTATTACAAACATTTTTACAATTGTTAACTGCAGTTGTTTTGCTCTATTAATTTCTCTATAACCAAACCTAAATACCGAGTTGCAATCCGACGCTTCCACAAACTCCACCAAGGGATCCGCCACTTACCAATCCCATCTCTTTAAATTCTCTGAGTGGAGCTCCAATCAATTCAAGTTCTAAAAATGCAAAAATAGTTTTGGAGGTTTGAATGCTGAAACCCGTATATAAGGAGTAACAAAAAGATGACTTGCGAAAGCTAGCACCTTCAATCGAAGACTTATTATTTTTATCATAATCTCTTGTTTCCATATTTGCATCAATATTTCCCAATTTTGCCCCAATGTAGGGTCGCAAATCACCTTCAGAAATAAGAAATACTTTAATTCCAAAGAGAAACCAACTTTGATGGTATTTGGGCTCAACAGAAAATGTTCTACTATCT
The DNA here is from genome assembly GCA_030019075.1 of Bacteroidota bacterium. Lineage (GTDB taxonomy): Bacteria > Bacteroidota > Ignavibacteria > UBA10030 > SZUA-254 > JASEHD01. Next base: position 31,612 of record JASEHD010000006.1, on the reverse strand, counting down.
ATTTTTTGTACAACCTTGCCCGTGGAGGATTGGAAATTATTAAAACTGCCGAGTATAGATAAATTTGCTTTAAGAGGTATTTCTAATTCTAATCCCCAAAAGGCACCTGCAGGTTGGCCGTAGAGGTCTTCTGCACCAGCAGTAATAATAAGATGAAAGAAACCCACCTTCGCGCCAAGCAATACATTTGACTTGACGTTTTCGTCTTCTGACGAAATCGGAACTGATTTGATCACTTGAGGTTTGGGTTTCTTTGTAAATTTAGTTGTATCCTTGCTCAGAGACGGTGATGGATTAATCTTTTGTAATGGTTTTTGCTCTTTTTCATTTTGATGGAGATATATAGTTGAATCTCCCTTTTTGATTTTTTCAACTTCATCATATTTGATTTCAAAAACGCTTCCGCTCTTAGTTTGGAGTTTGATAATCCTTTCTGTTTTATTTTCAAGTATCTTACCGCATACAGAAGTGCCATTCTTGAGAAAAACAAGAACATTGAATTCATCAGCTTGAGCGTACAGGTTGTTTGAAGACAGAAAAAGTAACAAAATCATCGTATATGTTGATAGAATCTGAAGTGGCTTTTTATTCATATGCAGTATATAATTATTATTCCTCTTATTCAAAATGGAAACGTTGCCAAAATACCGCTTATTGTCATATGGCTTTTGCTGATTTGTTAAAAAGCAAAACAATTGCCGTCCTTCCCGATGTTGTGCGCCGTTCGCGCAGCGAACAAGCACAACGAGGGCGAAGCCCGCGCAACGTTGCTACGTCGCTCATGAGCACAGCACGAAGTGCTGCGCGAATGGCGTAGCAACATTTGTAATAACGCAATACTTTTGCGAACATCTAATTGCTATTCGAGAGAGCAAAAGTATTGAGCGAGGATTTTGATACATCGACACTTCCAGCGACGTTTTTTGCCGTGTTATGCGCAGCGTAGCCGTTGTTTCGGTTTCTGTCATTCGTCAGGTAGACTGCAAGTCAAGAATGAAGTTATCTATTTCGATGCCCGCAAACACCTTTACCGTTCGTGGGGGCAAATTGATTGCCTTAAGCCTTCTTGCCCATTTCTTGTCATGGACAACATAGTCATTATACGATACAGCGACGACACTATGCCAAAAATCGAACGAGTCGGTCTCAACGAAGTCATCGTTAGTTCTTATCGCCTCGCGTCTCAAAAAGTAGTAGATCTTCTCGGTACGAGTTAGACCTGGATCTATGCAATCACTCATATCGATATTCTTGCGGGCAATAGGGTTATTGCGATATTCATAACGGCCTTGGTCGAAAATGTTCTTAATGTCTGATTTCTGTGCGATTTGGATTTGCTTGTACTGTTGACTGAGTCTTGGATTGTTCTGTAGGTTATTCAACAACGCTCCTGCGGTAATTGGCGACAACCCGTTCCATTGATGAATCACCTGCTTAGCAAGAACCAGATCGAAGACCGGGCAGGGATCGTTGGGTTTGAGATTCTTTTCTTTTTCAATGACTTCAGCTGGATTGAAGTTTATGATAGCAAATTTGTTGCCGATCGAGTCAAGAAAGCTCTTGATCCTAGCGAATGTCGGACCAATTCCTAGACCGCAGGCCTCAATCAGGTGAGCGCTCGAGATTGCAAGTGTGCCATTTTTCTCGGCTAGGGCATCTCGAAAAGCGTTGGCCCGAACAGTGTCATTGGCCAGCGTGACAATGACGGAATAGTCCAAGTAGACGCTTGGGGAACTCATCCACATGTCAATGAGAATCGGATCAGAATTTGAAGTTCTAATGGAAAACATTGGGACTGTCGGTTATCATTTTTGTTACGGTTGCGTTGCTACTGCTGTTATATGCCGTTGCCAATTTACTCTTTCATAGTTAGAGAAACGAGCAGTGTCTGTTCATAAAACATGAAAAACCAGACAGAGAAAAAAGGATCATTTCCATCCTGTTGATACTTGAAGCTGAAAACCCCTGGAGCAAAGGCGATCAAAGGTACTCTCGTCAGAAAATAATGTGCAACCTCATCCAACGTGGGATTGATCGGGAAAACTTTTACATCGTATTCATTAGGAAGACGCTGTCCACAGAATTTGAAATAGAAACCTCTCGTCATTCGAGTCACGACTGTTGCGATACGCTCTCTTTTATATTCGAACGCAGGGGCAGTTCCAACAACAAGTCCCGATGGAGTGGTTAACTCGACAGTCCTGCTCCTCTTCATCAGCGAGCGTAGAAGTGCTGGGCGCCTTAAAAAGCCGCGGACAACTTTGTCCTTAATCATGGATTCAGCAATCGGGCTTTTTCCACTTGCTGTCTTTATGATAATACCGAAGTACTCATCATCTTTCGATTGTTTTGTATTGTGTATATCACAACTAGGTACAGTTATGAGATTAATCGGTTTTGGATCTGGAAACGTGTTGCCTGGTGGCAGATGATCATTCGTGGTTGCAGGCGCACCACAAAAGTAGCATAGAGAAGATGGTATCTTTGACGCTTGACTCATACCCAAAATTATCGGTACCTGATTTCATAGATTCGATCGGCCTCTCGTGCCCAATCGCCCGCTTCACCCCATTGAGCAAGATGACCGTCGCAAAAGTAAACCCACATTCGTTTCTTATCCCAAGACCAATTGCTCACCAAGCGGTTATACTCCCAGACTTCAATCAGTTGGTCATATTTATTACGAACAGAACCACGAGCAACGTCGGGATCACCGATTGTATACAATACTTGCTTTTTGGTCATACCGAGTTCAAGTTTGATAAACTGGTTTGTTGTTGCACAACCGATGAAAGCGATTGTCACGGCTACTATGAAGCAGAAAAAGATCGTTCTTCTCATATGGGTTCTCCTTAATTGGCAAAATCGCAACATTTGTAATAACGCAGTATTGCGTAGTTATTTTTTTTATTTTTAGCTTATTTAAGCAATTTTTGTGATTCATCTGGTATTTTATATTCGTTTTTCGTTTTTAGGTATCAATGTATTCTAGAAAAGCACCAGACCATAAACGTATTCACCGCAACCGCTCCAAGTCATCAGCTCGAAAAATTACACAGCAAGAATATACGGCTTGATAGAACGAAAGTCAAAATTGAATAATTTGTATCACATACCATAGCATCAAGAAATTGCTCATGACGCTCTTACTGAAACCATCTTTGTGAGGTATTTACTGTGTTGGCTTTCTCAACGTAAAATTCTGGAAACATACTCTATTCACTTTCTTGATGTAGCCGAAGCAGTTTTTTCATGTGCGACCATTTTATTGTACATCAACATAAGCACCGCAGCTAATGCTCCAACCCCCGCAAGTATAAGCCAGATAACATCTGGATTATTGGCTTCTTTAGCAAATGTTTTATAAATATATCCGCCAAACGTTCCACCAAAAACCCAGCCCATTGCTATTGGTAAAAAGGCATATCCTTGGAAAAGTCCAATCTGACCTTTCGGCGCGAGATTGGCAATATATTCATAGTATCGCGGCGCTTGTGTCATTTCACCGATTGCAAAAATAACGAGTGCCGGCACTATTACCCAGAGAGTTGGATTGGTAAAAATAATTAACCAGGTTATAGCTGAAAGCGCAAATCCTATTGATATTGCTGTGATTGGAGAAAGTTTAGCTGTAAGTCGGTTAACCAAAACCTGAAGGAAGATGATACTCCATGCGCCTGTCGATTCGACCAATTCAAATGGTGCATCAGCAGATATGAAATCTCTAATAAAATACGGTATGATAATAAATATCTGCCAGAACATTATCCAATACAAAGAAAAAATAAGTAGGAATATCATGAAGCGGAAGTTAGTAAGAACATAAAATAGATTTGAAATTTTTTCTGATAACAAACCACCGGGTGCATCTTCAGCGCCACCCGGTTCTTTATAGAAAATCAATGTGCTGAAAAACATCAACGCACAAGAAAAGGCAGAGACAAGATATACATAACTAATCCCGATATTATCACGAACTAAAAATGCAATAGCAGGTCCTATCGCACCGCCGATATTAACAAGCATATAATATATAGCATAACCTAAGGACTTTGATTGGGGAGTTGTTGTCTTTGAGACCGTTCCTAAAACTGCCGGTTTAATGAACGAACCGCCGATTGCTGTAAATATTAAAATAGCAACAAGTGTCCAGAATAAATGTTCCTTTGCAATCAAATCAGAGAATGGCGGCATACCGGTAGCGCCAATCAGGAAATAACCTATTGCAAGAATGAAGAAAGCGAATGTAAAAGATTTACGGAAACCGTACTTATCTGCAAGCGCACCGGCAAATATCGGAAGGAAATAAATTAGCCCGCCAAAAATAGATGAAAGTTTGCCTGCCTGAAATTCATCGAATTGAAGATGATCCCGCAGGAAAATACTTAACACAGCCGCCTGGCCGTAATAAGCTAGTCGCTCGAATAACTCCATCCCATTTGCAACCCAAAACATCGGGTGAAAATCCGTCCGCAGCTTTTGTAAACCTTTTTTTATTTTCATGAATACTCCTGTTGATATAGTTTTGAATATGTGAAATTAGTGAAATGTGAAGTGAGATGCAAACTATTAGCTGAGAGCATAGAGTAAGGAGCAAAGAGCGTGATTGTTCCTTTGATTAAATTTACGTATCTTTTCAAAACAATAAACAAAGATAGATGATTAATTATGAAAGCAATTAGATTTCATGAGTTTGGAACTGTTGAAGTTCTCAGATTTGAAGATGTACTAAAACCAGCATTCGGACCAAATGAAGTTCTCGTCCAGCTGAAAGCTGCGGCGTTGAACCATCTTGACATCTGGGTGCGAAGCGGTTCTCGTGAACGCAATATTCCGCTTCCACACATTCCCGGCTCCGATGGTGCGGGTATCATCGCTGAAGTTGGAAGTGCTGTTGATTTTCTAAAAGTTGGCGACAGAGTTCTTATCTCGCCCGGAATTTCGTGTGGTCACTGCGAGATGTGTTTGGGTGGGACTGATAATCTTTGTCGTGCATACCATGTACTCGGCACGAAAGAGGATGGAACATACGCTGAGTTTGTAAAACTCCCTGCCGATAATGTTCTTCCGATTCCGGAAGGTTTAGATTTTAACCAAGCGGCAGCCATACCGCTTGTGTTCTTAACCGCGTGGCACATGCTTGTTGGAGTTGTTAAAATTAAACCGGGTGAAACAGTTCTCGTTCATGGTGGAGGCAGTGGTGTTGGCTCTGCCGGAATTCAGATTGCGAAACTATTCGGTGCGCATGTTATTATTACTGCTGGCTCAGATGAAAAACTGAACAAAGCAAAGGAACTCGGAGCCGATGAGGGAATAAATTATAAAGAAAAAGATTTTGTAGAAGAAGTTAAGCAGATAACAAGTAAGCGCGGTGTTGATATTGTATTTGAACATACGGGCGGTGAAATTTTCGAGAAAAGTATCCCAACCCTTGCAAAAGGGGGAAGACTTGTAACTTGCGGCTCAACCGATAATTATCTAGCTAAAGTCGATATTCGTTATGTTTTTGCAAAACATTTAACTATCTTTGGTTCTTTCATGGGAACTAAGCGTGAGATGATTGAAGTATTGAAATTCTTCCGAAAAGGTATTGGCTGTCGACAGCTTCAACCAGTCATGGATTCTGTCTTCCCACTGGAAAGAGCAGCCGAAGCTCATAAAAGAATGGAAGAAAGAAAAAATTTCGGTAAAATTGTACTGAGTATTTAGAATTACTAACTGATGTTACGCAAAGGTTATTTTAATCATGCTTTGTTACTACATTGCCGTAAACGGCAATGCTCATGCAAACAAAGCATTCTTAAGAATGCTGAATTTTATCTGCAAATGATGAACACAGTCGGATTCATCCGACTTTTATTGGCATAGCGTCACCGTTTACGGTGATGCGGATAAGAATTTTATCGTTCTGCGTAACATCAGTTACTAACAACAAATCAACTGTTAAATATAAAATATACTAAGGAGATAATTATGAATCATTTTGGTCATATCGAAATACCAACAACAGATTTTAAAATTGCGAAGAAATTCTTCGGCGGTGTGTTTAACTGGAAATTCCAGGAGATACCGGAAATGGACTATGTTCTTTTTCGTGCGGGAATGAAACCGAACGGCGGATTTTTCAAAGTCAAGAAAATGCCAAAGACTGGACAGGTAAATGTCTATATCGAAGTTAAAGATATAAACACAACATTGAAGAAAATTCAAAAATTGGGTGGTACCGTGATTGTTAAAAAATCACCCGTTGCTAAGATGGGCTGGTTTGCAATGTTTACCACACCTGATGGCTGTCATCTCTGTTTGTGGCAAATAAAGGTGTAACTCTCTTTGGAACTCTGCGTTCTCTGCCTGCCCGCCGCTTCACTATGGCAGGCTCGCCTAAGTTCTTTGAACGTCGGCGAGCAGGCGGGCGTATCTGCGTTTTATTTTTTAAATGACTGATGATAGATTTTTCTGATATTGAATCCGCTTATAATACTTTAAAATTAGTTGCCCACAAAACGCCGCTCCTTTCCTCCAGAATATTCAATGAGATGAACGGCAACGATTTGTACTTCAAAGCGGAAAACTTTCAGCGCATCGGTGCGTTTAAATTTCGCGGTGCGTATAACAAAATTGCCTCGTTAGCGAATGAAGAAAGAAAACGCGGTGTCATCGCCCACTCATCGGGAAATCACGGACAAGGTGTTGCTCTTGCGTGCAAACTTTTTGGAATTAGAGCGGTGATTGTTATGCCGCACAATTCCGCAGCAAGCAAAGTTGAAGCAACCAAAGGATATGGAGCGGAAGTGATTTTTTGCGGCTTATCAACCGATGATCGGGAGAAAACGACACAAGGACTTATTGATAAACACGGCTACACACTTGTTCATCCATACAATGATGAGAAACTTATTGCGGGACAGGGAACGGTTGGGCGTGAAATTTTTCAGGAGATAACAGAACTCGATTATCTGTTTGTTCCCATCGGAGGAGGAGGATTGATTTCCGGTTGTGCAATTGCAGCAAAGCATCTCTCGCCGAAAACTAAAGTCATTGGTGTTGAGACCGAAGGGGCGAATGATTGTTATCAGTCCTTCCGGCAGAAAAAACTTATTAAACTTCCATTGGTTAATACCATCGCGGATGGAATGAGAACACTTTCCGTCGGAACATTAAACTTCGAAATCATCATGAAATATGTTGATGATGTAATCACTATCAAAGACGAAGATATTTATCCGATGATGAAATTCTTCCTCGAGAGAATGAAGATTCTTGTTGAACCGACTGGTGCTGTTGCTCCGGCAGCAGTTATGAAAAATGTTTTAGGATTAAACGGGAAAAAATGCTGTGCTGTAATCAGTGGTGGGAATGTGGATGCTAACGTTCTAAAGCAAATTCTTTAATAATCAATTACTCTTCCCCCCTCACTTCCAATAAAATAATCTTAAAAGATCGATGCACCTCCATAGCGTTAAATACTATGCCCACGAATACGCTTATCATTCCGATAATGAATATTATCAATGGAAGTGTGCGAATAAATTCAGTGGAGATAAAGAGATTGAGAGCTATAATAACGGAAGAGAGAACAAAAAGCCCAACGGCTGCTTGCATGGATAGGATTGCATTACGAACGTACTTGCTCCTATGTAGCAATTCTTCCGTCTGTTTCGAGATACTCATGAAACGTACATTGTCAGGATACTCAAGATCACCTTTCGCGCCAAGGCGACGTGAAAATTTTCTTTTCTCCTCATTCAACAATCTAATACGGTTAATAATCGTTGAGTAGCGATTGTTAAGTGTGAGCAATAATAATCCAACCGCAGAGATTCCAAGTGCTGGAGCGAGTATTGCTTGAATAGCTTGAATAGCAGTAACTGGTGCATCGGGCATAGCTTTAGTCCACAATTGATTGTTACTCTTAAATGTATGAAAATTTGAGATGATTCAATAATTTTGATTCAACATGCTGTTAATCACTTGTTGGAAATGATAAAATAGTATTTTGTTATTGTCGATTATGTTGCCTTTTATGTAAGGAAATCTTAGATTTGAAGAAGTGTAAAATAAATTTTTATGAAAACAATTGCTAAAATTATTTTTGTTTCTGTTGTCATAATAGGGATAGGATTCGGACAGACAAGAAATGATGTTACAGTTCAAACATTTGATTCTGTAAAACTTGATGCCACGTACTATGTACCCAAACCACCTAAACCAAAGGATGGATTTCCAGCGATAATATTTGTCCACGGATTTGGTATGGATAAATATGAAACCATGCCATCAGCTCAACTCTATGCTAATATGGGGTATTTAACATTTACATTTTCTGTTCGTGGGCATGGGGATAGTGAAGGTCTTTCTAAAATCATGTCGACTCTTGAGCGAAAAGATTTAGAAACGATTATTAATTACGTTCGGAGTATTTCAGGGGTAGATTCAAACTTGGTTGGTATTACCGGTGGCTCACAAGGAGGTTTACATGGATTGTGGGCGGCAGCCGACCAGCTTCCTATTCGGGCTATCACTGCAGATGAAATTGGCGCACGCTGGGCTTCCGATATACTTGTTAACGGTTGTTATCGCTCAACTTTGATGTATCTACTCTTTGCAAACACTGTTCAGTACGATGCTGTCCGTGATACTCTTTTTGATTTTTTACTTAATGATGATTACAGTGCTTTTTACAATATGTTTGTTGGTGGGAGAGATATTGAACTTACCGACTTACAAAATGTAATAATACCATTGATGCTCTTTGGAAAATGGCAGGATCATTATTCCCGTGCGAACGCAACTATGGATAATTATCTTCTGTATCCAACTCAGAGTGTTGCAGCGAAATTATATCTTGGAACAGGCGGACATTTTTCAGATGAAATACCGGACGAGTGGAGCTTCCAATTTGATTGGTTAACTCGCTGGTTCGGTGAATTTTTAAAGGGAGAACAGACAGGTATTCTGCTTGAGCCAAATATTACTTATGCGTACAGCAGTCTGCCTATGGACACAAATGGTTATTTTACATGGACACACCAAGCAATTGATTCTTGGACCCCACCGAATGCCGTGCCGGTAAAATTTTATTTACGTGCCGACGGTAACTTGGCAAATTCACCACCTACTGATTCAAATCAGAGTATGATACTCCTAAATGATTACCGAGATCCAACCTATACATTCTATTGGGCGTTCTGGGATGATTTCCAAGGGGAATGGTTCGATTCTTCTTTTCGTCAGCAATCGTTGATTTTTCAAACATCACCTCTTGTGAATGATGTTGATTGGGTGGGTGTACCGCGGATGAATCTTTACGTTGACTCTGATACAAGTAAATTCCAGATAAATGTGCAGGTATATGAAATTGATCCATCAAATAAAAAATATTTTGTGAATCGGATTAATTACACTGGCAGAAATAATCAACCGGGAATTTGGGATACTATTGATGTTGAAGGTTACGCACATGCGCATCAATTCAAGTCAGGTAATTCAATCCGTATTGAAATAAGCAATCTCGATATTACCAATCGCTTAGTGATGGGAAATCGTCCATTTGTTGTTCCGGTGTTCGAGCGGAGTCAGACCTTAATCGCGATGAATGCATCTTATCCGAGTTACATTGAACTTCCGATACTCTCATTACCGGTTGACAATAGTTTGACCCACCGCACTAATAATCCTAAAGAATTTTATCTTTCCCAGAATTATCCAAATCCTTTTAATCCGGTTACGACATTTTTTTTCAGTATAAAGAATTCCGGTTTTGTTTCATTGAAAATATTCGATGTGATAGGGAGGGAAGTTCAAACGCTTGTGAATGAGTTTAAACCTGCTGGAGAATATAATATCAGTTGGGATGGGAGTAGATTCTCTAGCGGAATATATCTGTACGAGCTTTCAACAAAAAAGCATCGGGATGTGAAAAAATTGTTGCTGGTGAAATAGGATCACCAATTTTTCGCTCATCAGGCAAGATTCTGCGCCGAAGGCACATCATCCTTTGATTGGGTATTGCGAGAAACTCATTGAACAACCCCAACAGCTAGATATTCATAATCCCAAATTGACCTACTAAATTGATAATAATTGTAATAATTCCATGCGGTTCATCCGTCGGGGAATGGGATTAATCAGCTTCCGCGTTGCCCACCACGTCTGATTGTGGATGTTCCGCGAAATGTTCCGCTGTTTTTCGTAATACGCTTTCCCGATCTTCCGGCTTCCTGTGTATGAAATATATCCCCGGGTTTTAGAATTGTGACTCTTAGGGGTTTCCCCTGAATCTGTTTTCCCCGCAAATCTTTGACAGCCGCGCGAGCTTCGGACTTTACAGACATAACAACGATGCCGTATCCTTCCGAAGCATTTGTTTTTTTGTTACGTCCGATTGTTGCTTCTTTTACACTGCCGAATGCTTCGAACATTGATCTCAATTCTGCATCAGTATATTCAAGCGGTAAATTTCCAATATAGATTTGCATTGCTGTACCCTGTTCTATTATTTTGTCGAAATATAAGTATTATTAGAAGGTATGGAAAAAGAGGATGACATTCAACTGTTAATTTCCTTGATTGCTTAAACGTCAGTTTGAATAATTAGAGAGTATCCCATAAATTTAAAATCCCCCTCGATTGATCGGGATTTCTTATATCTCGCTCCGCAGACAAGACTCTGCGCTGAAGGCGCATCAGCTTTTGGCTGAGAACTTGTATTCCGTTCCTTCAGAACGGAATAACAGCCGGAAGCTCAAATCTTAATTTCTCAGATCGGATTGCTTCTTCTCTTGTCTCGTATTCTTTTTTGTATATTTACTTCCACGGCCTATATCTTGAGGTAAATCCTTTCTCTATTGAATTATGAAATTCTAATCGACGTTCAGGATTTTCAGATTGTCCAACATAATATCTGTCGTGTGAAATGGATTGCAATATGTAAACCCAGTATCCCATAAATTTAAAATCCCCCTCGATTGATCGGGATTTCTTATATCTCGCTCCGCAGACAAGACTCGAACTTGTAACCCTCCGGTTAACAGCCGGATGCTCCACCATTGAGCTACTGCGGAATCACAGTTAATATTTGTACCATCCAATTTTCTACACCATTCTCGAACTTGCATTCCGTTCCTTCAGAACGGAATAACAGCCGGATGCTCCAACATTTTATCCGCTATCTTTTTGGCGGGTGAGCTACTGCGGAATATTAACTCCTCAATTATTACGCACAATGAGACTTTTCAACGAAAAGTGTGATAAAATATATGAAAATTCAGCCCAAAAGTCAACCTCCGATATTTGATTAATCTTACCGATTTGACTATATTGATTTTAAATGGAATATAATTTCCTAAATCATTGTTTAATATGGTAGAATCGTTAATAAACAAACAAAGGAATCTCAATGGAAGGTAATTTTTCTAATCGTGTGCAGGATGTAATTCGACTTAGTCGGGAAGAAGCTTTACGTCTCGGGCATGATTATATCGGCACCGAACATCTTCTGCTCGGGGTAATCCGTGAAGGGGAAGGAATAGCAGTAAAGATACTTCGTAATCTTGGTGTCGACCTTTACAAGCTAAAGAAAGCAATCGAAGACACAGTCCGGACCTCCGGTGGAACATTAACAATCGGTAATATTCCTCTCACTAAACAAGCAGAAAAAGTGCTGAAGATTACCTATTTGGAAGCCAAGTTGTATAAATCGGATGTCATCGGGACAGAACATTTATTATTATCTTTACTTAGAGATGATGACAATATTGCTGCTCAGATTTTACACCAGTTCAATATTCATTATGATGCAGTCCGAAATGAATTAGACAACATAATCAGCGGAAAACCTTCAAGTCCGTCCTCGATACCTGCTGTTGAGAGAAAAGCCGAGAAATCAAAAACTCCGGTTTTAGACAACTTTGGTAGAGATTTAACAAAGTTGGCACTCGAAGATAAACTCGATCCGATCATCGGACGTGAGAAGGAAATTGAACGGGTTGCTCAGGTATTAAGTCGTAGAAAGAAAAACAATCCAGTACTAATCGGGGAACCTGGCGTCGGTAAGACTGCCATCGCAGAGGGATTAGCCATTCGTATCGTCCAAAAGAAAGTTTCTCGCGTACTTCACGAAAAACGAGTAGTAACACTCGATCTTGCCGCTCTTGTTGCGGGAACGAAATATCGAGGTCAATTTGAAGAGCGAATGAAAGCTGTAATGAACGAGCTTGAAAAAGCAAAAGATGTTATTCTATTTATTGATGAGCTTCATACAATAGTTGGTGCTGGTGGGGCGTCGGGTTCTCTGGATGCATCCAACATGTTTAAACCTGCACTATCGCGGGGTGATTTACAGTGTATTGGTGCGACAACTTTAGATGAGTATCGGCAATACATTGAAAAAGATGGTGCGCTTGATCGCCGCTTCCAGAAAATAATGGTCGACCCAACTTCGGTAGATGAAACGATCCAGATACTAAGCAACATTAAACACAAGTATGAAGAACATCATACAGTTCATTATACTGAGAAAGCCCTTGAATCTGCAGTAAGGTTGAGTGATCGTTACATTACCGATAGATATTTGCCTGATAAGGCAATTGATGTTATGGACGAAGCTGGCTCACGTGTTCATCTTTCTAATATCAAAGTGCCGCAAGAGGTACTAAATTTGGAGACCGATCTTGAGAAGGTTCGTCAGTCTAAGAACCATGTGGTGAAGAGTCAAAATTTTGAGGAAGCAGCACGGCTACGGGATTTAGAAAAGAGGATACTTCACGATCTTGAAACAGCAAAACATGATTGGGAACAAAAAACACAATTAGTTATTCATGAGGTGAATGAAGAAACCATCGCAGATGTTGTCTCCATGATGACCGGAATACCGGTTAATAGGATCGCTCAATCTGAATCCGAGAGACTCTTAAAGATGGAAGAAGCATTAAAAAAAGTTATCGTGGGGCAGGATGAAGCCATCCAAAAGCTGAGTAAAGCGATTCGACGAACACGTGCAGGACTGAAGGATCCAAAACGACCGATTGGTTCTTTTATCTTTTTAGGTCCTACAGGTGTTGGAAAAACTGAGATGGCGAAAGCACTTGCTCGTTATTTATTCGATACTGAAGAAGCACTGATACGTATCGATATGAGCGAATACATGGAGAAATTTAGTGTATCACGCCTCATTGGTGCACCACCGGGTTATGTCGGATATGAAGAAGGGGGGCAGTTGACTGAAAAAGTTCGTCGGAAACCATATTCAGTTGTTCTTTTAGATGAAATTGAGAAAGCGCATCCGGATGTTTTCAATATCCTACTCCAGGTTTTCGATGATGGAATACTAACCGACAGTCTTGGACGACGTGTTGATTTTAAAAACTCAATTATTATTATGACATCTAATATCGGTGCTCGCGATATTAAAACGACAGGCGGCTTCGGTTTTGGTATTGACACACCAAAGGATAATTATAAAACAATGAAGAATACGATTGAAGACGCTGTTAAACGGGTTTTTAATCCAGAATTCCTTAACCGTATCGACGATACAATCGTATTCCATAATTTAGGACGTGAACACATCGACAAGATTATTGATATTCAGATGCGAGAGTTAGTAAAGAGAATGGCATCGATGGAGATTAAGATTCTATTAACGAAGCAAGCAAGAGAATTTCTTGTTGATAAAGGATATGATCCTGCATTTGGCGCTCGGCCATTGAAACGTGCCTTACAAAAATATGTAGAAGACCCGATAGCTGAGGAAATTCTTCGCGGCAAGCTTGGTCAGGATAGTATTATAAGGGTAAAACTAAACCCTAAGACAGAATCATTGCGTTTCATGGAGGCAAACAGGTCAAAGAAGAAAATAAAAGAACCTGAAGCCGAACAAAGCAGCGCTAAAGTTTCCTGATACATTTTATTTGAACTATAAACCCCCGTCCATTACATCCATGCGACAGGGGTTTTTTACTTCCAAAGTAATATTATGGTGTTGTTAAAAAAAAGTCGAACAGTTCGAGAATTATCGTTCCAGGCATTACTAAACACAAAAATATGCGAGCTTGAGCTGCGTCCCGAGGGCACTCTGCGGGAATGCCTGATACAATTGCGTCATGAATTGAAACGAAAACATGTCGAATTCTTTCCTCATTTTTATTTTGGTGAAGAACCATGGGGATGCATTGATCGAACCGGCTCAGTTGAAATTCCATTTTACATTGCCAATAGCAATCTACGCCGGCTTGCCGAGAAATATTATATCTCCTACACAAAAGAAGAAATAATGATGATTTTACGGCATGAAACGGGACATGCGATCAATTACGCTTACAAACTTTGGATTCGGGATGATTGGAAAAATGTTTTTGGGAAGTTCAAGAAGCGGTACGTTGAATTTTATAACTATATTCCGGCAAGCAAAGATTTTGTACGCTACCTGCATTACATTGGGCATCCACATTACGCCCAGAAACATCCCGATGAGGATTTCGCAGAAACCTTTGCGGTTTGGCTCGATCCAGCATCGAAGTGGAAGTGGAATTACCGAAACTGGAATATGGCTCTTGAAAAACTACGGTTTGTTGAAATGCTGTTTGGACGGTTACAAATCGCATCAAGACGACCATTGCGAGTTCGTTTTACCGAAACCTGTAATTTCAAATCTATTATCTCCACTGTCGCCGAATATTTTGAAGTCGAGCGCAAAGTTGATCCGCGTGTCAAAGAATATACTGAAGATCTCAAACAAATATTTGCAGAGATAAAACCAAGCTCTCCCCGGTTAATGAGGGCCGAGCTGTTCATTCAACACTACAGTAAATATTTGGAAGAAGAGCTAAGTGTTTGGATTGCGAATGCAGATAAACGTGATATCAAAAGGTATCTCCGAACATTACAAACTCTTTGTGCGCTGAACAATCTTCAGCTCCACCCAGATCAGGCAACAGAAAAATTAGTCGAACTCGTTATAGTGTCGACTTATCACCTACTGAAGCAATTACGGTTTGTCAAATAAAGAAACTGTATAATATTAGAATGAGACTTCTGAAAAATTTCGTAATACCCCTAAAAACTGTCACACTGAGCTTGTCGAAGTGCGGTATTACGATGAAATGTCATGGTTCGACTAGCTCACCATGACTTTAATTTTATTTTTTAATAAGTCTCTTAGAACACTACTTTCCAGGGGAATTTGGTTTTTGCTCTATCAAATTTAATTATTGATATCCGGTCAGTAACTTTTTTTATTTCATATCTTGCTGGTGTTGCAACATTTTTAATCTGCATTCCTTCGGGGATGTAAATTGTAACACTATAGGAGCCATCGAGAATATTTTCGGATTCAGCGGATAGAATATTTTTCTTTGAATCCCATTCAATATCCGCGAGGTCGACTCCACCCTGAACGATATGACGAGATGATGAGATTATAATTGGCTGATTCCTTTTCTCGTGGATAGAAAGGATCTTAGAGGACGTAGGTGATAAATTTATTTTTATCTCATTATTCATCTCGCCAATATATGGTTCGCTCCAACGTTCACATATTAAATAAGTTTTCTTTGGTGATAATTTAAGATCGGCTGCGTTCAGCACAATAGAAGTTTCATCGTTCGTCCAGTTGAATAATCCGACTACATTCCATTTTCCAAAATTCTTCTCAACAGGTAGATTCCAAATCGATGGCAAATTATACTGTTTAACATTATAGAATCCGCCCGCGCCCCCACCATCATAAACTCGAATAGAAATTGTATTATCACCCTTCCAATTAACAACCTGTTCTGGAATTTGGTAAATGCGGAAGCTTGTCCACTCGGTTACGTAATTAGGTGGAAAATCACCCGTCTTTCCGATAAGATTGCCATTAAAATATGTCTGATCACAATCATCAATTTTTCCAAGATAAAGTTTCAGCGATTGCAGTGTCCAATCGGTCGGAAGTGTAAATTTTGTTCGATACCATGCAAATCCATCAAGATTAGGATATCCGACATTTTCCCAGCGGGATGGAATAACAATTTCTTTCCAATCATTATCATCGAAGTTTGGTTCTTTCCACTCCATCGAATCACCAACTGCAAATTTCCATCTATCTGACAGCTTGAACGATTGTTTTTTATCGTCGGTATATATTGTCAACCCCATCTCCTTTGGTTGAGTAAATAAATCGATTGGTACTGCAGGTTGAGAATAACTTGGCAGAGTCATTTTCAACAGGTCTACGCGCTCAGCAGGTAAATCAAAAAGTTTATCGCTCAGGATGTTCATCTGTCCGGATAGGGCAACAATTGCTGCCCATACGCGTGCTTGGCCAAGTGTAAGCGGTTCGCGAACTACGAGACAATCGGAATCATTGAACCAGAGTTTGTTGTGATAAAAAGAACGTTGTGCTGCTGCGTTAACTCCCGGAGTAATTCCTCCCCATGTCGGAGATATATCGGGACCGATGCGCATACCATCGACATAACCGATTGATATTCCAATCGGCGCTCCACATCCAAGAATAAATTTATCTGAACCAACACCGCTGCGAATCGCCTGTAATCCCAGTTGATATGCTTGTGCAGATGATGCCGGTTGATAATACGTTTTTCCTTCACATGCGAAATAAAGAAAATCAATCTTCACATAATCATATCCCCATTCGTTTACTATTTTCTTGAATAGATTAGTCAGCCATTTTTGAACTTCGGGATGGGTTGGGTCTAAACTGAAAATACGCCCACCCCACCAGTCATTTGTGAAAAATTCTTTTAGTGAGTCACCCTCGCCGGTGAGAAGCCAGTCTCTGTGTTTTTTATATATTGAGCTGTTTTCTGAGATAGCAAATGGTGCAACCCAAAGCCCAGCAAGAAAGCCCTTGTTGTGGATTTGATCTGTGAGCCATTTATGACCATGAGGAAATTTTTTATTTGTTCCCCAGTCTCCCGCCGAGATCTGAAAACCGTCATCAATCTGAATATATTGTAAGCCAGCATCTTTCAAGTGTTTCGATGCAAAATTTAAATTTGTAAGAATGCTATCTTCGGAGATATGTTGATAATAATAATACCACGAGCACCAACCGGTTGGGACTGTCTCAGTAGTTCTGCTCCGAAGTATGGGTTTTCCCGCGGGGGTAAAAGGTTTATTTATAGACGGTGCAAACATTTGAAGATACTCACTATACCGTTCAAGGTTGTTGAACGGGTCTGAGTCCAAGGAAATCATCAGTCGGTCTGTTTGTAACATGGTGCCTGAAATTATTTTCAAAGTTTTGATATCTGAGACAGTAGAAAGCTGTATTTGTCCGGCTTCCTTTATGAGTGGTTCTGTCGAGATAGAGTTTATCGCTTGATTGTTTGTAAGAAAGCCAAAAAGGATAGATGAATGTGCCGCTGTCTCATAAAAAATAGTAGACCAATAGCTTGTTTGTTTAGATATAGAATCGAGCTGAGCTATTTCGCAATTACTCCACGACTGATAACCATTTATCTGCATGAGAATATTATTAGTTTTAAACGCCAGATATCCGCCTCCGTGGATATCGATAAGGTGAAATGCTTTAGGTTTCCAATCATCGGACATTAGATTTTTTATCGAAGCACTGATAGTAACATTTTTTTTCTGATTATATAAGACTATGTCTAATTTCAATTGCATTTTTGAATTACTAAGTGTGATGAATATTTTTTTTCCTTTGCCAATAGCATCAGAATAACTTTCAATTTTAGAGATTATCTCACCAGATTCACCGCTCAGCACGAGAGAGTCTCCGTTTTGAAAAGAGAGACTCATTGTTGCATTGAAAATAACCGGTTTCCAAAGATTCGACTCAAGCTCGAACAAGCTCCAGGTCTTAGTAATTTTATTGAAAGAGATTTTTAAAAGACCGTTATCCATCTCAATTGATTTTGAAGGTTGGCAATGAATGTATGATTGTAAAAATAATTGTCCCCAGATGAAAAAATTGATAAGCAGTTTCATAGCGTTGATTATCCTCAGATTATATTAAAGCATCTTTCATCCAGCCGAGTTTAATTATTTCAATTTTATTTAAATCGCTTATCCCGATTTTATGTTTTTTTTCTGCAACCACAATATGCTTTGCAGATGGCCTTAGCGGTAAATCTTCTTTGAAATATAATCGACGTTTCATCTCAATAATTTTTAATCCTACTGAATCTAATGCAACAGGGTCATGACCTACAAGAAGTCCGTTATATGCCCAAGTGTACTCCTTATCGAAATGATGCGGACCGAGGCAGTGAAATTGGGGTGTGAGCATAACGAGAATATTTAGTCGGGTCTTACCTTTGACAATCGGCAAGTTCCATAAAGCCCCCAAATCAGCGCAAGAGTCTGAGTGATAATCGGAGGGTTTAGGTGTAAACATGACGTAGTTTTTGATACATCCACCGACACCAGACCAGTTGTGCGTGCGGAAGGGTCGCATGTTAATTAACACGGTTGCTTTTTGGAAAATTGGATTATCCAAAACTCCCCGGTCATCTATAGCAATGTTTTGTTCTTTCACACTAGCGTTGATAATTTGTCGGCGTATGTTAATTTCAATCTCTTCGGGTGTTGGCAAGTACCGCCATACATTACTTTTAATTCCGACAATATCTGTGGGTTTGACTAAAATTTTCCATGCCTCGGTTGGATTTTTCACATCGAGCAATTTTGTGACAGATTCATCTAACATTTGACGTATTACAATTTCATTTATCTGCCCCCTTTTATCAATTACATCTTGATGACGGATAAGTAAAACTTTTGATTTAATTGGATTTTCGCTCTTCATTTCAAACGGTAAAGTAACAGTGGCTGCTAATGCGGCAGCCGTAGTTTTTTGAAGGAACTCTCGTCGGGTAATAATAGTATCGCTCATGGTAATCTCCTCTTAATTTTTTCTATTATAGCAATTCCATGTTTTTGGTCAGTTGCATCGAAAATAATGAAGATATAATTCTTCACCTTTTCCGAAATTGTATATTTTCTATTCTCAGTTTGAATGATTCCTTCAGTGGTTGCATCTGGCATATAATGTTTCAAGAAATTTTGGTAAGCAATCGTTGATTTTTCTTCACTTGGGTATTGCAGTAAGAGTAAACGGCTTTTATCTTCCTTATGAGGAACAATTAAACCGTTAGAGTTCTCGTCTAAGTAAAGAATATTTTCGTCGGCTATGTAAAAGTGAATGTTAAGGATTTCGTATTTATGAAAGTAACGAAGGTTACTATCTACATATTCATTTTCAGATAAAAATTGCAGTAAGGCGGGTTTATTTCCTTTTACTTTGATAGCTTTTGAAATATATTTGCCAAGCTCGAGTACAGTTTTTTTCGCATCAGGTGTTTCATTCTCGGCGCGAATACAGATGAAATATCGTTCTTTCCAAAAGCATAACAAACCCCGTTGATATTCTGACCCTTGTCCAATATTAGCTTTTTTTCCTCTTCCGTGTGTGTGGGTAAAAACACCGAAAGCATCTTCTGAAGATTGCATGTCAAATATTTCCACGAGAATTTCCTGTTGCTGCTTATTTATGTATCGCTGAACGAGAAGGTCTTTGAAATTGTATGCACGATATATCTCGCCAGCACCGTTCATGTAATCATAAATTTCTTTGTCGGAATAAAGCTTCGTCGCTTCCGATGTTTTCCATCCAAGAATATTCTTTGGTAAAAATTCATGCATTGGCGATTGGGCTATTGCGTTCTCCAATGTTGTTAAGAGGGACATAATTATAAAATTGAGTGTTATGTATTTAATATTTTTCAAGTTTCAAATTATATATATTGTATTCAGCAATCCCCATGCTTGCTGCAGGCAGGGGCGTGGTGAACGCAGAGATGTTGCTTCTCTACAATGTCAGTTCAGCGATCTTGCCGACAAAAAGGATTGTCTGCGAATGGTGTTCTCGTAAAACGAATACAAATGGCCTATCGACACGCATATTAAACTTGGAGGGTGGATAGCTTACCATATCGATTTCCACTGAAGTTACCGCAGCAGCCTCGGTTCCTTCTTCGTTCACGTCAACGAATGTTTTATGCTTCACATTGCTAATAAATAATCCACCATTTTTATTGATGCGTGTAAAATCTGCACGACTTTCATCAAATGCAATTTCCATCCCCATCGCTTTGAGCATGTCGTTCAGCAATTTCTCATATTCAATCTTGAACTTTGGAAGAAACAATGTGCCTTCCCGCTTCATAAATGTTTTAATCCATGTCTCCCAATTTTCTTTAGTGAAATTAAAAACAAATGCATCTATGTTGACACCTTGCTTCGGTAGAAAGACAGTCATACTGAACTTCTCGTTTCCGTATGGAAGATCGATTGCCAGGAATTGCTCATTTTCAACATAAGAAAACTCGCCGTCAATTTTCATTAGCTCACATGCCTTTTGAGAACCGTCGGTCAAATAGAATGGAGCTTCCTGTGTCAACTCTTTTTTGAACTCGTACTTCCACGTTCCCTTGAAGTAAATCGCATTGATGAGATACATCACTGTACTCCAGGGTATTTGGTCGGGCACGATCCTTTTAATTTTACCATTTGTCTTCTGTTCAATCCAACTGTTGATTGTTGGTGAAGCCGATGGAGAAGAAAAATCTAAGCCGGTGACATCAGCATTGAAATAATTCTTGTTTGTTGAGACAAATTCTTGTTCTACCTGCAACTCAAGTCGATGCCAGATTGAATTCGCAATTTGAAATTGAACTTTAGGATCAAGAGATGTCAGCAGGATAATAAGATTTTTATATCCCTCATTAATTTCCTGTTCGGTTAATCCTTCATATTCCAATGTAT
Organism: Bacteroidota bacterium; assembly: GCA_030019075.1. Classification (GTDB taxonomy): domain Bacteria; phylum Bacteroidota; class Ignavibacteria; order UBA10030; family SZUA-254; genus JASEHD01. The sequence goes on along the minus strand of JASEHD010000006.1, from coordinate 10,816 downwards.
GCTGCATCGAGTCATAAGTACTTCCGCTTGCCCCGTTGAGTGTCATACCAAGCACCATTGAAACGCTAAGTGGTGAAATAAAAAGATTTTTATTGGCTTCGGTTTTATTGATTTCGTGGAAGAGTTTTAAACCAAAAGAATTATCGGCTTCAACGAGTTTCATTTCGGTCTGCGTTAATGCACGCGGCGGCGAAGGTTGAACTGGCGCCGTTGTTTCCTTCGAGCAGGAAACAAATATAACAATCAATGCGATAATCGCGAAAAGGACTTTATTCATATCACACCTCACATTTTTAGTGCATAAACAATAGCGAATTATACAATAAGTTAGAAAATAGAAACATAAAGGTCAAATAAACCTAAAACCATACTTTAACCGTTGCAACACCGTGTTTCTTCGTCGGCGCTTTTATTATATTCCCCGTTATTTGCAATACCTCTTTTTCCTCTTCCATGAAGTTGGAGAGTGCAGCTTTCTTTGGACTCTTTGGCAATGTCAATATAGCTTCAGTTTCTTCCCCCTTTGCATCATACCATTGAAAAATCCAAGCATCCGTGTCTTCTGCTTTTTTAATTGTTGTTAGAATGAGATTGGATGGCTGTAACTGGGAAAAAGAATGTTTTGCTGGAAGCTTGCCTTTGTGTTTGTTGCTTCTGAAAGCCAAGAGTGGATAATTATATTCATATCCACGATATACAGTTTTTGCCTGATGCCATTGATCAGCGTGTGGAAAAAGTGCATAGCTGATAGAATGCTTTCCTCTGTCTGCCATTGGGTCGGGCCATTTTGGTGAACGCAGCAATGAAAGTCTTATAATATTATCTTTGATGTCGTAACCGTATTTAGAATTGTTTAACAAGCTAACACCATAATCATGTTGTGAAAGATCCGCCCAGCGAAGTGCCGGCACTTCAACTTTAGCGCTATCCCAGCTATCGCGCCATTGTGTAGAGCGTTGAATTGTACCGTATGGAATCTCGTATGTGGCAAAAGTGTTTTTTACAGATATCGGGAATGCAACCTTAAGCATTGTTTTTTCTTCCCACCAATCGACATCTGTTTTGAAATCTATGTAATCAATTCCATCATACAAGGATATCTCCTGAGTGAAGAAGGTGCTTGGGTAATCTTGCGTGGGTGCTTCTTTTTTAACGCCGGGTTTTAAATAATCTCTCGTAATGCGTAGTGTTGCACGGACTGGACCGTTTTCAATAACTTCAATTTTTCGCAGCGATGTAGGAAATTGCTTGCCCGTCAGTCCAATGTTCCATGCATCCCAGGCAGAGGGCTTGTCTTCCAACATTTGTAGTTCATTGCCTAAGCCGGAAAGTATTTCTCTTCCGTTTCGTTTATCCACGATGCTTGTTACCCAGCCGGTTGCCGGGTCTAAAATGACAGTGAAGAATTCATTTTCTAACAAAGCTTGGGCAGCGGAAAAATTCTTTGAAACTGCCGCTGATTTTTGTTTTCTTAATTCAAAAAGTTTATATCCAAGCGAAGGAATATTTTCGGCTGTGAATATTATGTCTCGATGATACCTATCTTTTTGTATGATTTGAGATGGGATTTCTTTTCCACTTACATCGAAGATACTGTAATCGTTATAATCTGCTTCAGGAAGTTGAAGTGTTGCAATGTTGGTCCGTTCCCATGGCAACGGATTGAATACAATAATTGGCTCACCTTTCTTAATGATTGCCGTGTTGATTTGATTTGATAGATATATCAATGCTTTCTTCAGCTCGTACAAACCAATTGCCCCTGCTTGTTCGTACCGCTCGGGTGCGTCTACATATACTTCGTGTATACTGGAGCCAGGGAGAATATCGTGAAATTGATTGAAGAGCACATTCTTCCATGCCTCTTCGATGTTATTTGAATTGTAATTTCCTCCAAACATCGATGAGAGAGAGGAAAATTTTTCTACATTTGTCAGAAGCACTTCACTTTTCCGATTCCATTCCTTTGTTTTTGCCTGCGTAGTGAATGTTCCTTGATGATATTCAAGATATAGTTCATCTTTCCAGACCGGAAGCGATGATAAATCTTGTCTCTTCAGCCAATCAAGGTATTGTGCAGTGGTTCCGTATTCTATAGTAGGATAGATGTCGAGGGTTTTTAGATGTTCAATTCGATCAATCATGTCATCGGATGGTCCACCACCATGGTCACCGACGCCAAAGAGGATCATCATTTTGGTAAAACCGGTATTAGCATCAAACTGCCGAGCCCAATCCACCAACCTGTAAGGGTCATCAACGGTATTTACATAATCGAACGGGAAATAACTAAGTATTCGTGAGCCGTCAGGGCTTTCCCACCAAAATGCACGATGAGGGAATACGTTCGTTTCATTCCATCCGATCTTCTGCGTAACGAAGGCATCAATGCCGGCATTTACATAAAACTGCGGCATGTTCCAGTTATAACCGAACGAATCAGGATTCCATCCAATTTTCACATCGACACCGAATTTTTCTTTGAAGTACCGTTTTGCGTAAAGCAGCTGCCTCATCCATGACTCACCGCTCGGTAAATTACAATCGGGCTCAATCCACATACCGCCTATTAATTCCCAGCGACCATCTTTGACTCGAGGAACAATTCGTTTGAACACGCCGGGATAAAGTTTTTCCATCCAATCATAATAAGCAGCCGAGCTTTGCGTGTATGTAAAATCGGGTCGCGAGTCCATCATGTTAAGAACCGATGTAAAAGTATTTTTACAAACTTCGATTGTTTCCCGTTCCCGCCAGAGCCATGCCGCATCTATGTGAGCATTGGCATCGAAAAAAAGTGTATACCTTTTAGCAAATTCACTGACTGGTTTTAACTGTGTGCGAACCTTATCTATCGAAGTCGAAAATTTATCCAGCGAACCTGATTTCAAAGCCGATACATCAACTTCAGTTACTGAATTTTGTAACAGGTTATTTAAGCGTATTTTTTCCTCCCTATCCATTTTAGAATTATCAATGCCAGGGTCTTGTTTCCTGCGTGCATTTGTCTGGTATGTATCAAAGCTCAGTAACTTTTGTCCAACTCTTAAGCTTATTGCAAAATCACCGATCATCCGGCTGAATGGTTTTGTGGCTTCCATCTCAAATTCTGCGCGCAGTAGTCGTAAGGGACCACCAGTGTTAATTGCTTTGATAGCAAGAAGAAATTTCTGTCCCGGTTTTGCATCATTTGTCAATTCAAACGCACCGTCCCAAGGGAAATGTCCTTTACTCTCGCCGTTTATCCATAGAAATCCATAATCGTCCACCGATACAAGGAACTTTACTACACCGCCCACTGGCTGTCCGAGAATTTGATCTGGCAATATAATCTCTTTTCTTATCCAGCATGAATCAGGATAAATAAGTTGATTAAGTTTTATGTTCCCCCATTTTGAATCGTCATACCCCGGTTTTGTCGGATCACCTGTGATTGCCTGTTTCAAATCGGGACTTACTTTCCAGTTGTTGAACGAAACTGTTCCAAGCGAGTCGAGTGTGCTGACAAGCTTATCGACATTTGTCTGGCTGTAAGTTAAAAATTTTGCAGCCAAAATCATTAGGATAACAAAAAATATCGATCTCAAGGGTTTTCTCCTTTTATGGTGAATAATTATTCTCATTTTCGAGTTTAGATCGGGGAAACCTAAATTCGTTTTTGGGTCGTATGATGTTTGAGCCATCATTATCCGAATATAAGAAAAAAACTAACAAACATTAATTAATGAGTTTGCGTTTCAGTTATTGAAGTAGTAACTTTCAATAAGTTAACACGAAACAATCTAAATGGATCGCTTATGTTTGTACGGTTTTTCTCTATAATTTTCATAATTAGTCTAATCGCATCTACAATTTTTAGTCAGGATAAAAATTTCTTTAATGTAGAAATGACTCTCAATGCCGAACAAAGTATTGAAGCACTGCAAGAGTTTATTTCCCCTCTTCGTATTATTTCTCAAACCGATGGTAAAGTAGTGGCAGATATTTCGGCGCGCGATTTTTACTTCCTCCGTTTCAATGATTATCAATTGAAAGTATTAAGTGTTCCCAAGACTATCTTTCATACACCTCAAGTTAGCAAACAAGCAGGAACGGCAAACCCTATTATCCAATCTTTGGTAAACAATGTATCAACTGACACATTGAGAAAAATTATATTAGACCTTCAAAATTTTGGAACTCGTTACGAATACACGCCGCAACAGGATTCGGCTGGAGTTTATATCTACAATCAGCTTGCACGCTGGGGCTTACAAGTTGAATATGATACTTACACTTTTGGAATACACACTGCTACTATCTACGACATTGATTTCGTAAATGAAAATACGGGCTGGTTAGTTGGCAACAACGGGATGATCGTAAAAACTACGGATGGCGGCGAATCGTGGATTACACAAACAAGTGGTACCTCGGAGCATTTATTCGGGGTTGATTTTGTAAATAATTTAACTGGTTGGGCGGTTGGTAATAATGGTATAATCCGGGAAACTACTGACGGCGGTACAACATGGAATGCACAGGCAAGCAATGTAAACGCAGCATTATATGATATCAACTTTGTAAACGATCAACTCGGGTTAATCGCTGGTGCAAGTGGAATAATCTTAAGAACAACGAACGGCGGCACAAATTGGTCGAGCATTTCTTCAGGAACGACACAAATATTACGTGAATTACAATTTGTAGATAACTTAAATGCATGGACGGTCGGTACAAATTCAACTATATTACATACAATAGACGGCGGGTTAAATTGGGATGTACAAAGTGAACCCTTGGGACTTATACGATACTTGCGAGCAGTTAATTTTATTGATAATCAAAAAGGCTGGATAGTCGGCGATGGTAAATCTATACTTAAAACAACTAATGGTGGTACAAATTGGATTAAGATAAATCCACCAACCTTGGCTGACTCTATTCTTAGAGGTGTATCATTTATAGATTCATTGACTGGATGGTTTGTAGATTATGCAGGAATTATTTTCAAAACCACTAATGGTGGAGATAATTGGTTTATCCAGTATAATCATCAGGGTTGGAGGGCAAAACTAACTAACATAAAAGCTTTATCAAATAATCTTATTTCAGTTTGTGGAGTTTCGGCTAATCTTTATAAATCTACTAACGGAGGATTAAACTGGCTGCGTCGGACAGCTTCACTTCCACCGCTGTATATTCATACTTCGAGCAACATCGTTGCCGCTATACCCGGAACAGTGTCGCCAGAAAAAGAATGTATAATTGTAGCACACTACGATTCGTATAGCAACCAACCTTATGTAGCTGCGCCCGGTGCAAATGATAACGGAACTGGAACTGCTGCCGTTATGGAAGCCGCACGGTTGTGTAAAAATTATCAATTCGAAAATACAATTAAATTTTTAGCAGTCTCAGGGGAAGAGTTGGGAATGTTTGGCAGCGACTACTATGCATTTAAAGCTCGTGATGAGGGGAGAAATATCATTGTTGTAGTCAATGGCGATATGATTGGTTATCCAACAACTTCTGATACTTCTCGATTGATAGTTGGCAGTTATCAGACGCTAAACCGTTTAGTCGATTCTGCAATAGTGTATAATCAAAGATATAACATCGGACTAAATTTAGACGCCATAATTGATAATACCGGTGCAAGCGATTACGGTCCATTTGCATTAGCCGGTTATGATGCACTCGATATTGCCGAAGGAACTCCGGAAGAAATCTGGGGCGGCGCCGACCCGTATTACCATACAGTAAACGATACTTACGATAAACTTTATCCAAGTTTAATTCAAAAAGGTGCACAACTTATGCTTGCTTCGGTGGCTGAACTTGCTAAAACTGTTGATCCAGTAGATATCAAAAATATTAGCACGAATGAATTACATTTTTCATTAAATCAAAATTACCCAAATCCATTTAATCCAAGCACGCTAATAAAATACCAGCTTCCACAATCCAACAGGGTCGAGATAAAGATTTACAATATTTTCGGGCAGGAAGTAAAAAAGCTTGTAGATGAATTACAAGAAGCCGGCTATTACGAAGTATTATGGGACGGCAGCGATAACTTCGGTAGCCAAGTTTCGAGCAGTGTTTATTTTTACAAACTAACCGCCGGTGCTTCGACAGGTTCATCATTTACAGATGTGAAGAAAATGATCTTAGTGCGATAAGGATAAATGTCCTAATACTCGGGAAAGTTCAACAATGTTTTATGGTCCGCCTTAGACGGAAATAAGACTAATACGATACACAAAGCAAAAAGCCCGATAGGTTCGTGGTTGAACCTGCCGGGTTTTTTATTTTGGCTCTTGTTCCCAAAGTCCGCTTTGCGAACTACATTGCAAGAACGTTCCCAAGCAGAAGGTATTTAAATGCAGTAGTGATTTGCTTTTGTCATTTTATCGTGCTATATTTTTTAAAAAAGTAGCACACATTATGCAAAAACTCATTCGTTTCGGTGTTTCGATGGAGAAATCACTCCTTGCAAAATTCGATAAGCTTATTGGCAAAAAAGGGTACACTAACCGCTCAGAGGCGATCCGCGATATAGTACGAGACAAACTGGTAGAAGAAAACATACAGGAATCTACCGGAGAAGTCTTCGGCGCGCTTGTCTACATTTATGATCATCACAAACGGGAGCTGGAAAAAAGTCTTGCCAACCTCCAACACGATTACTATCGGAATATTATCTCGACAAGTCACGTTCATCTTGACCACGACCATTGCTTCGAGGTGATTCTTCTTCGCGGTGAAGCCGGAACTTTGAAAAAGATTTCCGAAAAACTTTTAAGTTTTAAAGGTGTAAAGCACGGCAAACTGACGCTGACAACATCGCTAACGAAAAATCCACAAACAATAAATCATCACCATAATTGAAAGGAACTTTTCATGAAAAAAATTATTTTCATCGTTGTACTTCTCTCGCTGCTTCCGACTAATGCTTATCCCTGCTTCGATACCTATCTCTTTTTGAGGAAGGGGTCAATGGTTTATCCTTATAAATCTCTCGTTCTTGACTTGAATGCCGAATATTCATTCAACAGCATGAGCAATCCACAGAATGATATGTTTTTCTCCAATGGAAATTTATATTACGGCGCTGCACAGAATTTATCACTTCAAATCAGTCTCGGCTCGGGTGAAAAACCACGCAACGATTTCAAGCTCGATTCATACAGTCTACGCGGCGTATACAATCTGTACTCGTCAAATGTGCAGGATTATACACTGGATGTAATAGCTGAGCATCGCGGACTTTTCAACGGCACTGAAAATGAGTTAACAATCTCATTGCCGAACATTTTCCAAAACACCGAGATTACTTACGTTCTTCATCCCACTGCAAGTTTCGTATTTGAAGAAAAAGATATCGCAATCGGCGGACACACGGGATTATTTTATAATTTCAACGAGAGCGGCATAATTGGAATCGGAGGAGAGTATGCCAGCGTGCAAAGCAGCAGTTCTGCAGGACAACGGATAACGCAAAGCGAGTTTGCGGTGAGTATTTTCCTCGGCGCACATCTCGGCAGCAGTATTTATTTACAGAATGAAATCGCTAAGGGGCTTGCAAACTCGCGCGACTTTGGTTTTGCACTTACGACTAAAGTAATATTGTAGAAGTTCAAAATTTATTTGTGTGCGATTTAACTTTTCTTCGAAGTAACGACAGAAACACCCGACAGTATTTGCTTGACATTCTTACTCTGGCAATAAATACAATCGGGTGTTTTCTTTTTTTCGTACTCTTCGAATGAAAGCTGCAGCGTAAAAATCTTATCGCAATTTAAACAATGATATTCATAAGTGGGCATAAGATTTTCTCCTTACCATTCACGATCCTCAGTTGAGTGTGGTGGTTCAGCAAATTCTGCAATCTGCGGCTTTACCAAATTCTCGAAATCTTTGTATTTCATCTTGATTGATTCCGTGTGCGTACACGCATTAAACACAATCTCATCATCGTTGGTAAGAAATTTATCCACGACAACAGGAATTGAATAAAGATTCCCAAACGGCGGCATAGCTCCAACTTCACAATCTGGGAACAGCGATGAAAGCTCTTCTTCAGATAGAAGTTGTACATGTTTTACACCGAGAGCTTTTTTTAGCGAACGATCATTTAGACGGTGATCTGCACGCAATACTGCAAGCCAATGATTACTGTCAGCTTTTACGACGAGTGTTTTAGCCAGATCTTTATCCGGCACATGCGTTACAGCCGCTACCTCGTGAGCAGAAAACGCTGGAACATGACTGAGAAATAGATATGAAACTCCCGTTGAATCAAGGTATTGAACAAGCTTTGATGTTGCCATAATTGACCTCCAATGTTTGTTTTACGAAACAGTTGTTATTTAATTATTGACATTAGTAAATAACGAAACTTTTAAATGAAAATCAAGTTGAGATATGATCCTATTCAATTTTCAGTTTTAAAAAATGGGTTGCACACGAGATACACGGATCATAATTACGGATGGTCTGTTCGCACTGCCATGCGAGTTTTTCCTCAGGTAACTTAAGATTTTTCTGGACATAGTGGAATATATCTCGCTCAATCATCTTTTGGTTCTGAGATGTGGGCGGCACTATCTTTGCATCAAGAATCGTCCCCTCATAGTCAAGCCAGTAGCGGTGATAGAGAATTCCGCGCGGCGCTTCAGTACAACCGTGTCCCGTGCCGGCTTTTGGATGGATTTCAATAAAAGGTTTCTCTGGTCTCTGGTATTCTTGAATTAACCTGATCGCTTCCTCACATGCAAAAACCAACTCAACACTTCGAACGATGATACTCTTGAAGGGATTATTGCAAGTGCGCTCAAGTCCCGCTGCTTTTGCTGCTTTTTGGGCTTTCAGTGGAAGCCGATCGAAGTTTAAGTTGTAGCGAGCGAGTGGACCAACATGGTAAGGGTAACCGCCTACCTGAATGGAGTGGAGCGCATTTGAATGCTCGACATGTTCTTCGATGAAATGTTTCTCAAATTCTTGAATTGAAATATCCAATCCTTTATTCGAGACAAGTCTCCCATCGGTGATCGGATATTCGTCTGGATGACGGAGAGAAACGAACTCGTAATCTTGCTCAAAATCCGGGAAGTTGAATGTCGATGTCCATTTTACTGTTTCGATTGATGCTTCGAGAGCCCACTTTAGTTTCTGAAGAATTGATTTCAATTCAGATTCATACGAAACACGATGGAATCCACCAACCCGCGGGTTGATGGGATGAATTTCACGACCACCAACGATTGTCATAAGCATGTTTCCGATTTTTTTTATCTCTAATCCACGCTTGACTATATCAGGATGCTTTTGTGCAATTTGGAGAGCATCTTCAAACCCTAAAAAATCCGGTGCATGAAGCATATAAACGTGGAGCGCATGGCTTTCAATCCACTCGCCGCAGTAAAGTAATCGTCGCAGATTTCGTAATTGCCCATCTACCTTGACACCCAAAACATTTTCCATCGCTTGCGATGAACTCATTTGGTATGCAACAGGACAAATACCACAAATGCGTGCGGTGATATCGGGCGCTTCCATAAATTTACGCCCCCGTAGGAATGCCTCGAAGAACCTTGGCGGCTCAAAAATCCTAAACTTTACCTCCGTTACTTTATCGTCTTTAATTTTTACCAATAATCCCCCTTCACCTTCAACACGAGCGAGGTAATCGACTTTTAAAATCTTGCTGCTGCCCGTTTTAAGTTTCATGCCGTTCACTTTCTAATCGGAATTCCTTTGAGTATGCATTGATACCACGATAAATTCTCAAGAGGTCCTGTTTACTCATTCCCTTCTTACTTAAAAAATCAGATAATGAGGATGTGTTAGATGTTTCCTTCGGGCCAAAACACCCAAAACATCCACGATTATACGAGGGACACAATGCGTTGCAACCGGCTTGGGTTACAGGACCGAGACAAACTTGTTCATGGGCAACCATCCTGCAAACAATGGCGCGCATTTTACATTCTATACACACACTGTACGTCGGTGTGTTGGGTTTGCGGCAGTTTAAGAATGCGTTCATAACTTCGATGAGCTGATATTTATCAACCGGACATCCTCTGAGCTGAAAATCGACTTTAATATGATCGGATATCGGTGTCGATTTATTTAAAGTTGATATATATTGAGGCGAGGCATAAACAATAGAAGTAAATTCTTTTACATCCTTAAAATTCCTCAAAGCTTGTATACCACCCGATGTAGCACATGCACCAATAGTAATGAGCAATTTCGATTGTCGACGTATGCTGTGGATGCGTTCGGCATCATGCGGTGTGGTTATCGAACCTTCGACTAACGATATATCATAAGGACCTTTTTTAACCGCTCGCGATGCCTCAGGAAAATTTGCTATGTCGATGACGCTTGCAATTGTGAATAATTCATCCTCGCAATCAAGAATACTTAATTGGCATCCATCGCATGACGAAAATTTCCATACAGCAAGTTTTGGTTTTACTTTCTTTTTCATACTAGTGTCAAGTCAATCAATAATTGTCGGATATAATTTATGAAGTTTAATTCTGGCTTGTTGATTTGTAAACTGCCAGTTGATAACAGCGTTTTTATTATTTCTGTTTGTTTGCCAAGCGTTGACTTCTTCTTTCATCATTTCTATGGTGCTAATTTTTCGATTTAAGCATTGTCCCATTAACACATTGAGTTCAATCTCAGCCATGTTTAACCAACTTCCATGTTTGGGTGTATAGATAAATTCAAATCTATCCCATATTCGTTTGGCTTCCTCGGGCTGATACATTTCATATAATGCTGCTGCTTTGTGTGTTGCCAGATTATCCATCAC
>JASEHD010000069.1 GCA_030019075.1 Bacteroidota bacterium | reverse complement strand
AAATTGGACTACGATTACAAGCGGTGCTACAAGAACGCTTCCATTGTACTCAGTAACTGCTACAGGGCAAAATTTTTGGACAGTATCCAACGACCTGACGGTCACCTGTACATACAATGGTTCAACATGGAGTACGTTGCGACTTGGAACAGGAAACGAGATCTTCTACGGAAAGTACTCGGCAATCGTTCCTAAAATAACAACCCGAAATATTTTCCAGATGGGTGTGAAGGATAATACCACAGCTATTTCTCCATTCTACTACAGCCAAAATGATGGTTCAAGCTATAATTCTGAGAGTCAATTCAACTCTTTGAATGGCGGTGCGACAAACGTCGAAGGGCTTGTAGTCGATCCCGGAAGATCAACGAAAGTGTATGCGTATGGCAGATTGCAGGATGGCTCCGGCGCGTATCATCCCTTCTATCATAGTGACAACCATGGAGATCCCGGAACTTGGGTGACAACTCAGGCGTCTTTCACGAGCCGGCCGATTCTTACTCTATCTCCAAAGGGTAACTCAGCAAGTCCACCATACAACAGCCAGACAATCTATGCCGGAGCGGCTCGTGGAGGAAATGATGCGGGTTTGTGGAGGACCAGGGACGCTGGTGCAAACTGGGCGCAGGTTAGTACAAGTACAATCCGCATAGACACCCAAGTGAATGCCACCGCATGGAATCCCATAAACGTTCCTGATATAGCATACGCCGGTACATTTCGTGGTTTGTACTGGTCTTATAATCCTAATGCTGCGGATGATGAAGTGCTCTTTTACAAAAGATGGCCTACTGGAGATATAGATACAGCAGTAAAAAGAATCCTCATCGACCCACGATTTACTCATTCTTCTCACAACTCTGCTAATGTCTTTTGGGTAGCGAGCAATAACATGATATACAGATGTGAGAATGGCGGTACTTCGCCAGTTACTGTAAACGGGAATTTGCCATCAGGCATAGTTTTAAACGACATAAGAAGCGATCCATCGGACACTACTAGAATTTATATTGCAACTGACCGGGGGATTTACAAGTCTCATTTAGTAGTTCCCCCAAATTTAACATCGCCTGCAAATGGTGCAACTAATATACTGGACTGTATCACTTCCACAGAGCCTTTAAAATTTCAATGGTCAACTGTAGGTGGAGCAACTTCTTATGGTTTCCAGTTGGATGACAATTCTGATTTTAGCAGTCCACTTGTTAACACCACGACATCAAGTAATCAATATTCTCATGATTCCAATTTAGTATGTGAGATACAATATTATTGGAGAGTAAGATCCATTGACGGTTTCGGTAATAGTCCGTGGAGCGGATCTAGGTCATTCACAACAAGCGCATGTAATCTGCCGCAGCTTGCTGCCCCAACATTAGTTTCGCCACCTAATGGCAGTACAGGCCACGAAAAATGTTTAACTCTTAGGTGGAACGCAGTATCCGGAGCAATTAAATATAGAGTTGAAGTCATTGGTTATAAAACTACTCATGTTTCTGATACTTCATATTGGGATTGTTATAGTTCTAATACCTGGTATAATTGGAAAGTAAAAGCAATAAATTGTAATTATGCAAATCCGTTCTCAGAGACATGGTCCTTTAAAATAAGGGATTATGGTATTACATCACTTGATAGTCAAAAAACGCAGTCACAAGTTGATATTGAAGAAATAGATATTCCTTCAAAATTTGAGCTTAAACAAAACTATCCAAATCCATTTAATCCACTTACAATTATCAATTATCAATTACCAATTGACAATTGGGTAACTCTAAAGGTTTACGATGTGTTAGGTAGAGAAATAGCAACACTCATTGATGAGTTCCAAGTCTCGGGCTTCAAGTCAGTTAAGTTTGATGCTTCAAAAATTAGCAGTGGTATATATTTTTGCCGACTCACATGTGGTAAATTTTCAGATATTAAGAAGATACATGTAACAAAATAAATTTGTAATGTAGGTCGGACAGACTGTCCGACCTACCTATTGCAAATCGAGAAATGATTATGAAAGAAAATGGATATCGATTATATCTTCTAATTGTTGCAGGCATAGTTTCAGTTACCTCAGCACAAGCACTCCAACTGTTGGATTTGGAAATCTCTAAACAAAATAAGAATTGGGATATCAGATATACCAGAAATGCAACTGATACATTATCTAAGAAATCGTTTTCCTCAGGCGGAGCAGTTTTATCAGTTGTGAATGACAACAGTGTGCTTGCAAATTATACACTTGAGCAAAAAGATACGGTTAGACTCATCGTGAAATTTAAGAGTGAACCTCTCAGCACCACAGTAGGTATACAGAAAGATCTGCGACATAAACAAGTACAATCTACACTTACAGCAATCCAATCTGAGCATGATCAATTCAAATCAGACATAGCCATACTTGATGCTTCCTATCACCCGTTAGCTCCCACTCCACGTAGTTTTGTAGAAACTAAAATCCATTTTGAATACACAACAGCAATAAATGGGATTGTAATAACGACAAACCGATGGATTTTTAAAGAAATCAAAAATCTACCATATGTTTCAAGTATATGGGAGGATGAGACTGTTAAAGCATTGGATGACGCCAGTAATGCTGTTATCGGTGCACCAACATTCTGGAACAACTATAACATGCATGGTGAGGATATTGACATCGGAATTATTGATACAGGAATAGACTACTTTCATGAAGCACTTGGTGGTGCACCATTCCCAAACAGCAAGGTGGTTGGTGGGTATGATATAGTAAATGATGATGCAGATCCGATGGATGACAATGGACATGGAACACACGTTGCGGGTATAGCAGCAGGTGAAGGACCGCCACCGACAAACCTCAAAGGTGTTGCTTACAAAGCACGTCTTTGGGCATTTAAAGTGCTAAAAGAAGAAGGAGGGGGATATTGGTCATGGGTTATAGCTGGTATAGAGCGAGCGCTTGATCCTGACAGCGATCCACTAACGCCAACACCTATCGAAGTATTAAATTTAAGTCTCGGCGGTTGGGGAAATCCGGATGATCCAGTTTCCCAAGCGGTTGACAATGCAACGAGGAGTGGTATTGTATGTGTTGTTGCTGCTGGTAACGAGGGACCCTCATATCAAACAATTAGTTCACCGGGATGCGCACGGATGGCATTGACAGTTGGGGCAACTGATAACTCCGACAGGATTGCTAATTTCTCATCACGTGGTCCATCTCCAAAAAAATTTACAATTAAGCCTGATGTTGTTGCACCGGGTGTAAGTATCTCTTCAGCGAAACTTGGCGGAGGATATATTACTTATAGTGGGACATCAACGTCAGCGCCGCACGTGGCTGGAGCGGCTGCATTGATGAAACAATTACAGCCCACATGGACACCGGAAGAGATAAAAGCTGCACTGATGGAAAGTGCAAAGGATATTGGTAAAGATGTTTGGACCCAAGGCAGCGGTAGAATCTCAATTCCTGATGCAGGAGCAAGGAAGATTGTTATAACACCTGCGAGTGTACATTTCGGTATAGACGATATGACAAATGGTATGTGGATAAGGGAAGCAGAGTTAACCGTGCGAAATTATGGTACAACTAATGTGACGTTCACTTTTTCTGCTGAATTTTCATCAATGCCAGGTGTTTCTTTCACTTTCAATCCATCGAGACTTACGGTATCTCCCGGGAACACAAACTCGGTAATAGTAACGCTTACAGTAAACAATAGTGTACTGGATTATGCTGAACCAGAGCGGTACACGGGTACCATAGTGGCACGATCAACTAAAAGCTCCAACACAACAAGAATACCTTTCGGTTTTGTCAAAACCAGAATGATAAGATTTATAACTGATGAAACTCCATGGTGGATTGCTATTTTACCACACGGTTTGGTTGGCTACTATGTGTATCCTTACAATTTTACTATTAAGAATGATACACTCGATTACCGTTTGTCTCCCGGGACATATGAAATATGGGGTGCCTACCGAGATGTTAAGACCAAAATTCTCAAAGAGGACATCTTGTTGGAAGGTGTAACAATCTTGTCGGTGAAGAAATCGGACTCAAAAAACCGGATCGTTTTCCGGCGTCTCGATCAATTTGGAAATCACGTTCCCTTCAACGGGAAGCAGTGGGGTTGGTCACAAGCACTGCGTGAGGATTCAGCTTCATTTTCCATAAACCTCTGCATTGCAGACCTGAATATGTGGGGTGATCCTGTGCCTGACGAAAATCTCGATACGCTTTATCTGCCTGATGTTAGCCCTAAATATCGCTTCGACATGAAGTTCATGGTGCCTTCACACCTCGGTAACTATTATGAATTTCCTTTCACGATAGAAAATGGAATTACATCATCCATTACGCTGCAGAACAATCCTAACGATTTCAAGCGAGTAGATTACAAATTTTCAACTTCGCCTAATCCCATCTCTATAAAGCCAAGTATATTTAGGGGTTCTTTAGGAATATTTGACCCAATTATTGAAGTTTCAGATATCTGGACAGGATATTATTTGCCATCTCCTTCACCAAACTTTTCCTATAAGTATTCCTGGTTTAGCGTACCGAAGGGTTCGATCTCAGATTTCTTAACGGTTGATATTAATAAAACAGTTCATTTTTATAAGATCATCGATAACGAACCATCTGCTGGGTACTCACTCGCGCACGAATTTTCATCAGTAAAAGAATCACTTATTGTGAAATTTGGATATGGAGCTCCTCGATTTGCCGGCAAAACACGTGTCTTTTTATTAAACACTATGCCAACGATTTGGATCTGGCCCATAAATGACCATATGCTATTTGCAGGTCCATTGTGGAATACTGGTGCTACATTACCATTCAAATTCTTCACCAATGGCAACTTAACTAGTTCGGGGACAACTTACAGTAATTATGTTCCCTTCTATATTAACATGATTCCGGCTCATTATACTTTTGAAACAACTTATGATAAGTATCTAATTGCCGATTCTCAAGGCACGGCAACAGTAAGATTATATTTCAGCACCGCCAAGCCGGATTCTACTCCGCCGTATATTAAGAACATGAAAATCATCTCAAATGGAATGTTATCAGATGAGCTTTCATCTTTGGATACGTGTGTTATTGAATTTGATCTTGGAGATAATATCGGAATTGATTCTGCAAGGATTTTTTTCCAGCCACTTGGGGATGAAAGTTGGATCGAGAAGATTCTAAGGCGCGATGGAGATATATTCAGTATAAATAAATTTTCAGGGCTTGCAGATGGTTATACTTCGATGCGACTCCGAGTAGTAGATTATTATGGGAATTATCTTGATTATACACTCGAGCCTGCTTTTCTTTATCATTGTAATGAACCGTCAACACCAGTGTTAGTATCACCACTGAATGGCTCATCGGAACAACCCTTTGTTGTAACATTGAGATGGAACGAATCAAGCTGTGCGAACTACTATCACTTACAGGTATCAACCGACAGTAGTTTTGAAAATTGCAATTTTAGTGACTCTTTGCTTACAACGACATTGCAAAAACTAAGATCGCTGGAGAAAGCTATGAAATATTACTGGAGAGTCAGGGCACACGACATTACTAAAACGAGTGCCTACTCTGAGCTGTGGAGTTTTACAACCACTCCCGATTCGACGTTTGTGTCTTCAGTCGATGATAATTGGAACCTCATGTCATTACCTATAAAACCTTGGAATGGAGCGAAAGGATATATCTTTCCAACGGCAGTCTCTCAAGCATTTTCTTACACCGGATCTTACATAGCACAGGATACATTGAAGAATAGTGTTGGTTACTGGATTAAGTTCGGGGTTTATGACACTTTTTATGTTGCAGGAAAACCTATTTATTCAGATACGATGTTTGTAAGAGGTGGTTGGAATATGATTGGTTCTATATCAAATCCAATATCAATAAGCAGTGTTGTAACACAGCCAGAGGGAATCATCCGCTCGCCATTTTTTGGATATAACTCAAGTGGATATGAAATATCAGATACCATTGAGCCGGGGCGAGGTTATTGGATTAAAGTAAGTCAGAGTGGGCAAATAATTTTATCAGAGGCATTAGGTAACATAGCGAAGCAATCTCTTGTAGACGACTCTACTCGTAGAGCAGACCTAATAACAAATAGCAGCATCCTAACGATAACTGATGCTGCTGGAAGAAGTCAAAAGCTTTTCTTTAAACCTTGCGAAGTGCTTTCCCTGAACGTAGTGAAGGGTCTACCTTCGCAAGGTTGGAATTATGAGCTGCCACCTCCGCCACCAGCAGGAATCTTTGATGTTCGTTTTGCATCGGGAAGAATGATGGAAGCCGTTGATAAGACAAAGAAAAATAAATTTCCAATCATCATTTCATCAGCGATATATCCTGTTATGATTGAGTGGGAGATTCGCAGTACATCAGGTTCGGCAGTTCTTGTAATAGCCGGAAAAGAAGTACCATTGAATACAGGCGGAAAATCCGAAATCCATAATCCACAATCCGAAATCCAGCTCTGGCTCTCTCAACCATTGGTTTCTTCACTGCCAAAGACATTTTCCCTTGAGCAGAATTATCCCAATCCCTTCAATCCAACCACACGCTTCGATTATTCTTTGCCCGAAGATGCACATGTAACATTGAAGATTTACAATGTACTTGGTCAAGTAGTAGCAACCGTGATTGATGGATTTGAGGATGCGGGTTTTAAATCTATAGACTTCGATGCTGGTAATCTACCGAGTGGAATTTACTTCTACAAATTAACAGCCGGTGCCTCAACAGGCTCAGCATTCATAGATGTAAAGAAAATGTTGTTAGTGAGATAAAGATTATTTCTTTGCCTTTTTACTCACACGCTCGTAAATCAATCGTGCGCCTTCAAGAACAAGATTCGGCTCGATGTACTTAATCTCGTTGCTCATCTCAGCAACTATTCCTGCGTAGCCACCGGTAGCGACAACCGTGGCATATTTCCCAACGAGTTTACGGAGGCGCCGAATCATTCCCTCGGCGGCATCTACAGCCCCATACATCACTCCTGATTGGATTGCAGTTACAGTATTTTTCCCAAGGATGGAATCCGGAAATTGGAGATCTGTTTTAGGAAGTTTTGCCGTTCTTTTATAAAGTTCTTGTGCAGCAGTTTCCAATCCGGGTGCAATAACCCCGCCTAAGTATTCACCTTTGTTCGAGACGACATCGTACGTTGTCGCAGTTCCAAAGTCAGCAATAATAGTGGGACCTCCAAACTTCTTATGTGCGGCAACGATATTACATATCCGGTCGGCTCCAAGCTTTTTTGGATCGTCATAATTGATCGTTATACCTATATCGAGAGTACCATTGATGATCGTAGGTTGGAGTTTAAGATAACGTTTAGTCATCTTTGTGAAAACATCTGTAAGCTCTGGAACCACCGAGGCAATTGCAACCCCTTGTATACCCTCCGGTGTTATTTTCATCTGATCGCAAAAGTGTTTTATGTGAAGCCAAAATTCATCTTCGGTGCGCGATGGTGAGCTCGTCATACGTCTATCAAATAATAATTTCCCTTTGAGGAAAAATCCGAACACACTATGTGTATTGCCTGCATCTATTGTTAGTAACATAATGAATCATCTCCTGCGAGAAATTTTTTCTCCGCTATATTATTTTGGTTGATTAACATTACAATCTTAATTGAGTATTGATGATATAGCAAAATCATAATCAAAAGTCAAGAACTAAATTCTGACAATTTTTCTAACTACTGCCAACCGTTGACATAGTTCTGACATGATGGCATGGAAAGTGCCTCGTTTTGAAATAGCCCAAAAAAATAATATTAAAAACGACAATTTTTCGGCAATAGTAATCACATATTTACTGGCATATCCCTTGTACGAATTGTACAATAAATAATGAATATTTACATAAAGAATACCCGCAAGGGAAATTAACACTTTTAACGGAAGGAATTTTATAATGTCAGGTAAAATAATTGGAATTGATTTAGGCACAACGAATTCAGTTGTTGCAGTGATGGAGGGAAAAGATCCTGTTGTCATTGCAAACGCAGAAGGAGCGCGCACTACACCTTCGGTCGTTGGTTTTGCAAAAAGTGGTGAGCGACTTGTCGGACAAGCAGCCAAGCGGCAAGCTGTAACGAACTCGCAGAATACAGTTTTTTCAATCAAACGATTTATGGGACGCTTTCATAATGAAGTAACGGAAGAGATGAAGCTCATACCATACCAAGTTACTCAAGGCGAGAACAATACAGCCCGTGTATTGATCGGCGACCGTGTTTATTCACCGCCGGAAATCAGTGCAATGATTCTGCAGAAGATGAAGCAAACTGCTGAAGACTATTTAGGTACGAAAATAAATGATGCGGTAATTACAGTCCCGGCATACTTCAACGATGCTCAGCGCCAGGCAACCAAAGAAGCGGGTGAAATAGCAGGCTTCAATGTCCGCAGGATTATCAATGAGCCAACAGCGGCTGCGTTGGCTTATGGACTGGATAAAAAACATAAAGACAGCAAGGTTGCGGTGTTTGATCTTGGTGGTGGAACGTTCGATATTTCGATTCTTGAACTTGGTGAAGGCGTTTTCGAAGTAAAATCAACCAATGGTGATACACACTTGGGGGGCGATAATTTCGACCAAAGATTAGTCGATTATATCGCAGATGAGTTTAAAAAACAAGAGGG
This sequence comes from Bacteroidota bacterium, assembly GCA_030019075.1. Lineage (GTDB taxonomy): Bacteria > Bacteroidota > Ignavibacteria > UBA10030 > SZUA-254 > JASEHD01. The sequence continues at coordinate 8,540 of JASEHD010000069.1, read as the reverse complement.
CATTGATTTACGAAAGGACCCTATGGCACTCCAGCGATTGCGTGAAGCATCGGAGAAAGCGAAAATGGAATTATCCCAATTACTTCAAACCGAATTGAACCTACCTTTTGTAACGGCAACGGCTGACGGTCCGAAACATTTAAACATGACTATCACGCGTGCTAAGTTTGAGCAACTGGTAGAAGACCTGATTCAACGATGTCTCCCACCTGTTGAGAAAGCTCTGCGGGATGCGAACCTCAACCCAAACCAAATTGATGAAGTTATTCTTGTTGGAGGTATGACGAGAGTTCCGCGAGTTCAACAACTCGTCAAAGATATTTTTGGTAAGGAAGGACATAAAGGTGTTAACCCCGATGAGGTAGTTGCAATAGGTGCTGCAATCCAGGGTGGCGTACTCTCAGGTGATGTTACAGACGTTTTACTACTGGATGTTACACCATTGACTCTTGGCATCGAAACACTTGGCGGTGTTATGACACAGATGATTCAGTCGAATACAACAATACCTACAAAGAAAAGCGAAATCTTTTCAACAGCTTCCGACAGCCAACCCTCGGTAGAGATTCATATTCTGCAAGGTGAGCGGCAGATGGCGGTTGATAATCGTACGCTTGGCAGGTTTCATCTCGATGGAATTCCACCGGCACCACGCGGAATACCTCAGATTGAAGTTACATTCGACATTGATGCGAACGGTATGCTGCACGTAACAGCGAAAGATAAAGCCACGAATAAAGAACAAAGTATCCGGATTACATCTTCGAGCGGATTGAGTAAAGAAGAGGTCGAGAAGATGAAAACCGATGCACAAGCACATGCCTCAGAAGATAAGAAAAAAAGAGAAGAAGTTGATACAAAGAATCAAGCTGATAGTCTTGTTTTTCAAACCCGGAAACAGATCAAAGAATTTGGTGATAAAATACCTTCGAATCTAAGATCCAAAGTCGAATCGGCGGCTGATGCTCTTGATGCAGCAATTAAAAGCGGACTCGTTGCAGATATCAAATCGAAAATGGAAACACTTAACAATGCCTGGAACGAAGCTTCTCAGGAAATGTATAAATCAGCAACTGCCGGTGCTTCCGCCGCAGGCGGACAAGCCGGACCGCAGCAGCCCCCGACGGGTGAGCAAGCTCCTCCGACCGATGATGGAAGAAAGAAAAACGATAAAGCTGTTGAAGATGCATCGTTCGAAGTTGTTGACGATAAGGATAAATAATTTTACCCTCACCCCGTAACGGGGCTGACTAAAAAGTAAGAAAAGGAGTCATTCCGAACTTGTTTCGGAATCTGAACATCGCAAAACCACTTGCTTTGCATACTTGCCTGCTGCAAGCAGGGATGCTGAAATAAATTTAGTATGACCTTGGACTTTTTGGACAACCCCGTGTTCCGATGTCACCCTGAGCGAAGTCGAAGGGTCATCGGAACGGGGAGAGGATAACAAGAATATAAAAATGACAGACAGTATCTGGATTATAATTATTCTCGTTCTTGTTGTAGCTTTTTTGATCTACGCTACCAAGAAACGCTGGATCTCTTGGCGCGGTGGACATGGTATTGCAACGCTCACCGCATTCCACAACTTCCAGCCGAAAGATAAACAGGAAGCAATTGAGTACGTGATGGAAGAAAAGCCGGAAAGAAAATGGAAGAGCAAGAAAGCGGGGAAGATAATGAAAAAAATAGCTTAACATCTAATATCCCAAATCTCAAATCTAACTAAGAAATTGCAGAGAAAGATGAACTTCCAAAAACTCACAATTAAATCACAAGAAGCGGTCCAGAATGCGCAGGAGATTGCAGCAAGTTACGGCAATCAATCCATTGAGCCGGAACATTTACTCGCTGCACTTGTGCAGGATAGTGAGGGAATTGTTGTATCTGTTCTTCAAAAAGTTGGTGCAAACCTTAACTACATTAAAATAAAAATTAATAAAGCAGTTGAAAAACTGCCAAAGGTTTCAGGAACTGGTGTCGGCAATCAGTACATTGGTCAAAACCTCGCACAGCTTTTCGATTTTGCACTCAAAGAAGCGCAATCGTTAAAGGACGAGTACGTTAGCACAGAGCATTTATTGCTTGCACTTGTGTCCGGTAAATCCACTGCAGCACAATTACTGAATGGACAGGGTGTTACAAAAGATCAAATCTACAAAGCACTTAAAGACATTCGCGGCACACAGCGTGTAACCGATCAAACTCCAGAAGAAAAATATCAATCGCTACAGCGTTTCGGCCGCGATCTAAATGAGCTTGCACGAAAAGGAAAACTCGATCCAGTCATCGGTCGGGATGAAGAAATTCGCCGCGTCTTGCAAGTATTATCGAGGCGTACAAAAAATAACCCCGTCCTGATTGGCGAGCCCGGTGTTGGAAAGACAGCAATCGCAGAAGGAATTGCTCACCGTATTGTTCAGGGTGATATCCCAGAAAATCTAAAAACCAAACGAATTATTGCACTTGATATGGGCACGTTGGTTGCAGGCACAAGTTTCCGCGGGCAGTTCGAGGAAAGATTGAAAGCAATCCTGAAAGAAGTAACTGAGTCGGAAGGTGAAATTATTCTCTTTATCGATGAACTGCATACTCTTGTCGGTGCGGGTGCGGCGCAAGGTGCGGTCGATGCAGCAAACATGCTGAAGCCGGCACTTTCAAAAGGTGAGCTTAGAGCTATAGGTGCAACCACAATCGATGAATACCGCAAACATGTTGAAAAAGACCCGGCACTTGAGCGCCGTTTCCAACCCGTCCTCATCGATGAGCCGACAGTCGAAGATACGATCTCTATTCTTCGAGGTCTTAAGGAACGATACGAAGTTCACCACGGAGTTCGGATTACCGATGGTGCTATCGTTGCAGCTTCCCAATTAAGTCATCGGTATATCAGCGATCGGTTCCTTCCAGATAAAGCCATCGATCTCGTTGATGAAGCGGCATCAAAACTTCGCATCGAGATTGATTCAATGCCGGAAGAGCTGGATGAAATTGAACGTCGGATCAAACAACTTGAGATCGAGCGTGAAGCGGTGAAGCGTGAGACTGACGAAGCGACTCAGTCACACCTGCGTGCCGTAACGCCTGCCTGCACGAAGCGTTTCGGTGAAGACAGGCACTTTGGCGTGCAGGCACGTCTTGATGCGATTAGCAAAGAACTTGCAGATTTAAATCAGAAACGCTCAGAACTTCGGGCACATTGGCAAAACGAGAAAAACTTAATCCAATCGATCCAGAAACTGAAAGAGAACACCGAGAAGGCAAAGTTAGAAGCAGATCAGAATGAACGACAGGGAAACCTTGCACGAGTTGCCGAGTTAAGGTATGGTATTATCGCTTCCTTCGATAAAGAACTTAAAGATGCGAGTAAAAAACTTGCTACCGTTCAAAGCGACAAGAAAATGCTAAAGGAAGAAGTAGATGCTGAAGATATTGCTGAAATAGTTTCGCGCTGGACAGGCATTCCGGTAAACCGCATGCTTGAAAGCGAGCGAACGAAACTTTTGCATCTTGAAGAACGTCTCCACGAACGACTTGTGGATCAAGAAGAAGCCGTTCATGCGGTTGCCGATGCAATTCGCAGAAGCCGTGCGGGATTGCAGGATGAGAAAAAGCCTATCGGCTCATTTATCTTCTTAGGATCAACTGGTGTTGGCAAAACTGAACTCGCTCGTGCACTTGCTGAATTTCTATTTAACGATGAGTCTGCTCTCATACGTATCGATATGAGTGAATACATGGAGAAATTTTCAGTTTCGCGGCTTATCGGTGCTCCGCCGGGATATGTTGGTTATGAAGAAGGCGGTCAGCTTACCGAAGCAGTTCGTCGCAAGCCGTATTCTGTTGTACTGTTGGATGAAATTGAAAAAGCACACCCGGAAGTATTCAACCTTTTATTACAAGTACTTGATGAAGGCCGTTTGACCGACAGCAAAGCTCGGACGGTTAATTTTAAGAACACGATCATCATAATGACGTCGAATCTTGGTACACAGCTTATTCAGGAAAGATTGGGTGGTGAATTTATCTCCAACAGCGAGCTTGAAAAAATTTATGGCGAGCTGCGAATGGCACTATCTGAGATGCTGTGTCAATCTATCAGACCGGAGTTTCTTAATCGTATAGATGAGATAATTCTTTTCAAACTTCTCAGCAAAGAAGATTTACGAAAGATAATTGAGATTCAGCTCAAGCGCGTTCAAAAATTACTTGAGCCGAAGAACATTACAATCGAATTTACTGAAGAAGCGAGCGAATGGCTAATTAAGCTTGGTTATGATCCAACATTAGGCGCAAGACCTCTTAAGCGGGTGATTCAAAAATCCGTTGTCAATAAACTTTCCGAAGAAATACTTGCTGGCTCAATTGGTGAAGGCGACACGATAGAAGTTTCGCTCGACAGGCGAGGGCTTATTCAATTTGCTAAAAAGGTAACTGCAAAAGTTGCTACATAAAAAAGTTTGTATTGTGGGGATGGTGAGAAGAATCGCATCCGTTAAAAGTACACCGTCCCCATGATACTGCTTAATAAGATTACGACCCCCGCTAACGTCATCTAAATTACCTGCCTACTCTCTATAGTCATTATTGTAATATATTTATCCCTCTCTCTTGCATTTTGCAATCCTCATTAACATAGTCGGTAAGAGAAATTGATTAATATGAAATAAAAAAGCAACTATAGATAGCGGCACAGCATTTGTAGTAATTACAAGAAGGTGGGGTAATTTGATATAAAATAATTATTTTGCTTGACTTTACCCCCACCGTTGCGCATATTAAACTTAGAGTTGAATATCCAAATTAATTTGGGAAAAAAACGATGAAGAAAAATAATGTGCATTTGTTTGGATTAATATGTTTGTTGTTAATTTGTGGATGCGGGCCTAGTGATCCTGACTCAAGTGGAACAGGGAGAGATGTGCCCGAACCAAACTGGAAAATCAGATGGTCGTATGAAGCTGGCGAAGCACTAGATTGGGGCGGTGGACCAACACGATGGGATCATCCTTTTAGTAGTCAGGCAGGGTATGTAATCAATCTGCAAAGATTGACACCAACTCAAGTTCCATTTAGTTCAGATTTACGCTGGAACTACCTATGGGAAGATGCAACGAAATTTTATCGACAATGGATGATCAATTCTGGGTACGATACTATTTGGCTTGCTGGGAGTATCAAGGACACTATAAGTTTTTTGTGCGGTGTGGCAAGACCTCAAAATACGCCACCGTATACGTATGGTGTTTCTCTCGAAAAGGGGATATTACAATTATCGTATAACGTTGCTTTAAGCTTTGTTTTTAAAAGTGCAATATACAACGATTTTACACTCAACCAATCTAACATATTAGATTACATTATAACACATGAGCTTGGTCATTCACGGGGATTAAACTATAACGATCATGATGTTCACGCTGGAGGAAATTTTTCAACATGTGTTATGCGGTACCCGAGCAATCATACATTGCTCATACCGCCGTTTTGGTTCTGTGGGCGTCATGAAAAAATACTTAGAGAATGTTTGTATCCAAGAATCCTGAATGTCTATAATCACACACATTCCTGTGCTCAATTTCCATAAACTGTTTAAAGGAATCATAAAATGAGAAATAAAAGATATTGTTTTTTAATTATGAATGTTATTATTTTTGTTTGTTTAACTTCAATCACATTTGCACAAGATTTTACTGGGAAAATCTTACTCAACTTAACGGCTGATACAAATCAATTTGTTTGGGGTGAAGATATCTGGCTCGAGCTTACGGTAGTGAATCTCCTAGATAGAGAAATTACAATCCCTTATCCAACGCAAGATTATGACTTAAAACTCATAGTTACAACTGAAGATGAAAAGCAAATCTATGGATGGCCGCACGGAGCGCCAGGGGGCGATTCTATAACGCTTCCCCAACATGGAAGTTGGGAAGAATCGCAAAGACTTGCTCAGGTAAATGATACAACAAATCGGGGACGTCCTGGTGGGGGTTTAATAGCGGGGGAATATAAAGCACAGGCAATATTGGGTGATGTACAATCGAACTATTTTACCTTTCGAGTCAGGGATCCAAACGAAGAAGAACTCTTTTTAGCACGTGAGATTATAAAACGCCTCATAGAATTTCAAAGTTCCGAACAAGCAATCGAAGACGGGAAAAAACTCTTGCGGAAATACCCAAACTCTGTATATACTCCGAATATTCATATTTGGTTAGGAACTCATTTAAATACAAAAGGCATCATAGAGAAAAGGTCTGATGAACTCAAGGCGCTGGCATTAGAATTCATAGAAAGATATCCCAAAAGCGGAGAGGTTGGAAGAGTTATCGGAACCTACGAAATAGCGATTAGATATAAGATGGGTATAAGCAAACGTCAAAAAGCATCTCCTGAGCAGTGGAAAAACATAGAAGAAAAGTTATTAGAACTCAAGAAAAGATTTTCTCATCCTCGTGTTTCCCGGCATGTGGATCGTTACATCAGACAGGCAAAAGCGTGGGAAAAAGTATTGGAAAGAGAACAGAAGAAATGAATCAATTTAATGGGGAATAAACATATGAGAGAAATCCTAAAATCGGCAGTAATCCTTTTGGGTATGGTATTGTATTGCATAGAAACATTTGCTCAGCAATATTATCCAGCCCTTCCACCTGTCAAAGTTATGAGCAGCAGTGAATTTACATCACAATCCATACAAGATATTCCTGACTCTTTAGTAAAGAGCGCGGTAAGCTCTCTGAAAATGCAGATGCTTATAGAACAATCACAGATGGAAAATAATCAAACAGTCTTGTCGACAGCGACAATCAGAATTTCAAATGGTATGCTCATCAATAGGCCACATCCATGGTCACCCCTTCCGCCAAATGAAATTTACGTTGTGAACGCACAGAAAACATGGGGTTATTTAGGAAAAAGGCTGTTTTCGGACAATGTGCATATGGACATTGAGGGTCTTTACATAGACAACAATCCTAATAATACAATATCATTTCAGCTTGATCATTACTGGAATCGGATTGTTTATTCTCAGAAAAGCGGCAATTGGATTAAATCCTATGGCGACCATTCAGGAAATTATCGGTTCATGAATCCTATGGGTATGTCAGTTGATATCAATGATACTATTTATGTTGCCGATTCCGACAATGGGAAGATTGTAAAACTCGTGTATAATCGCGGAAGTGCAAGTATTAATTATGCCACAAGTTTCACTATTTCAGGGATGATTCATCCAGTAGATATCGCCATTGATCAAAGCGGCTCACTTGGTGGAAATACGACAAACGATAGAATCTGGATAGCTGATGATTTTGCCAATCAACTAATTTGTATTCGTCGAAGTGGTGAAGTTCTACAACGTATAACATATTATACTTATGGGGCAAGCAATTACTTGGTTAGAAATATCAAAAAGATTCAGACACAAGAAATCCCCGGCGGTTCAACAAACCTCGGTTTCATTGATAGAAACCGCATGGCTTTTGTTGTTCTTCAACCACCAAGTATAAATATTTCAACGATAACTTATTTCGATCCATCTGCAAGTGACTTGAACTGTATAGGCATCGATATCAACAACGAATGGTGGGTTGGTGATGAGAAGATGAAAGTGTATCATAAGTTCACCCGGTCAGGACAGTATCTTGCATCGTACAACGGAGTTGCTTTTGGTTCGCCCGTTGCAATTACAAAGGCGCCATATTTCAAAAGCGGGTGGACAGTTTACAGAAGTCAATATGTCTTCACATCTGATCGATGGGGTGATAATACAGGTATAAGGGCGTTTTTCCCCGGTGCAGCAATTCTCAATGCTCCGCTAGAGATATTTGATCGTGGTGGTTGTACTGTACCAATACAATTTATTCTCACGAATAAAGCAAACATTCGCGTTTCAGTTTATAAAAAAATTACAGGTGGAAAAACAATTATAAAACAGTTCAACCCTATCGTTTTGGAAGCGAGTACAAATGCTGTTGTAAATATTAACAATTATTATCTTGGGGTTGCCGAATACATCATTAGCATTGTTTACGGCAATGGATGGGAAAATCCAGTTTGGGAGCTTTGCGATTCAGTTTTAGTTGATTATAGAAAGACAAGAACAAGTTATATGGCTGCATGGGTTGAACCAGTTCCAGCATCAAATAAATGCTGTACACACTCATATTGCGTATGGGAAGCGTTTCCACCATGCCCAGAAGGTTTTTATACTTATCAATGGTATTATAAAACAGCTAACGGATGGAGCTCTTATGGTTCTGGAGGGCAAAGTAAAACATTTTCTGGCCAGTTGGCTTCTGGTGAAGAAATAAAATGTCGTATTACTAACGATGTACCAGGCGGTAGTTATGCCGATGCTTATTATACAAACTGCCCACCCGAACCACCACCACCTCCTCCTCCGCCACCATCTTGTCCTTTTGTCTACACTTGGGATGGTAAAAAATTCCATGAAGACAATAATATCATCCCACAAAGTGAGTATCCAGAAAATATTGGTTCACCCGCCGAGTCGGGTAACCCACCTAAGGCGG
>JASEHD010000068.1 GCA_030019075.1 Bacteroidota bacterium | reverse complement strand
CCCATCGAACTGGCGCATCACAAGGTTGAGAGCATCACGAGCAACTGCATACCCGCTACCTTCATCGCCAAGAATATTTCCCCAGCCGCCTGCACGTAATAGTTTTCCATCTTCCGTTCGATAAAGTGCAATAGACCCTGTCCCGGCAATAACAACGACACCAGCACCACCCGCAAACGCTGCTTCCAATGCAATCCAGGCATCCGTTTCAACAGTAATATTTTTTAAAGGGAATTTTTTCTTAAGACTCAACGATAGAAGTGTATCTGTAAGATCAACTCTATCGGATGAACGACCTGCACCGGCAATTCCCATGATAATACTTTGAAGATTTTCTGGTTTGCAGTCGATTTTTTTACAACATTCACGAATTAGATCAAATAAAGATGCTGCAACTAATTTAACCCCAAAGGTTTGAATCTGTGTTGGACCGGCGTTACATTCAGCAAAGACGGTTCCGTCCTGTCCGACTATTAAGGCGTTGGTTTTCGTACCACCCCCGTCAATCCCGATTACATATCGTCTATGCTCGCTCACAGAAATTCAATAATGCTGAAACCATTCTAATTTCTTAAAATTTTACTGTATCAAAGTATTAAAAATGAATATGAGAAGCAAGAAGGATGTGACGAATCTGATTTGTTAAGGGACACCGAGATATTCAATAATAGAGACTTCTGAAAAATAGAATAACGGTTATGGTGAGCCTGACGAACCATGACATTATGATCCAATTTCACGCTTCGACACGCTCAGCGTGACAAGTTTTCTTTTTGTTGAAGAATTTTTCAGAAGTCTCTAATAAGTACTTTTGATATGTAAATTTGACGTTAAATTGAACTTTTATTAAATTGAACTCAACGAGGAAATAAGTATGTTAGGTACTTTTGCAAAAAAGAATATATGGAATATCATCACACACAATATGGCACAGTAATAATCTTAGCCGTGGGAATTGTCATCGCGGCAATTCTTGTTCATTTCCTAGTGAGTGGATCGATACCTCCCACCGAAGCGGGAGTCGCTATCTTACTCCTTATTACTTTGTTTCTCTTCGCATCACTTACTGTAGAAATCAACCATGGCAGCGTGGTATGCAGCTTCGGACCCGGACTCATCCGAAAAGAGATCAAGCTGTCGGATATAACTGATGTTCGCCCCGTGACAAATTCTTGGTTTGCTGGCTGGGGAATACGATGGATGCCCGGACAGTATATGTTGTGGAATGTGTCGGGCTTTCAAGCAGTAGAACTGACACTAACGAACGGCAAAAGGTTCCGAATCGGCACAGACGAACCCGATTCGCTTGTCCGTGCAATTCAAATCAACAAAATAACAGGTGTCTAATCAACATCTCACCGAATAAAATTGTATCGAGGCAGATAAGATTATGTACCCACTAAAAGATGTAGCATGGTATATATGGGTTTCGTATATTATGAAAGCTATCAACAATCATAAGGTGAAAAAAACATGAGCAAAAGTCAGGACACTAAGAAGTCAGCCAAAAAGGCGCCAATGAAAACCAAGAAGGAAAAAAAAGCCGCGAAGAGGGATAAGAAGCAAGGGATAATGAGCCCGGGATCTCAGCAGTTTTAAAAATGCCTACTTTAACCTGTTAATGTATAAAAAGAGCTATCAAGATATTAAGCGAGAATACAAAGAACGCAAATTCGTCTTCGAAATCTTGGAAGTCATAAAAATTAAAGACGATCCCGATTTCAACCTGAGCGATGAATTGACACTGCTTGAAGAAATCTGGATAGAGAAATTGCAGCCCTTCGGCGAGCAGGGATACAACACTGAAAAACGTATTCGGCAGGCATAACGCTTGAAACTATAAACATCGCCTCTCCCTGAGCTTTGACAATGAAAGGGGATAGTAATTTATTTTACTATCCCCTTTTTGAAACAAGAAATCACCTTATCAAGAGCATCTTTTTTATTATTGTGATATTTCCAGCTTGGAGTTTATAGAAAAAGATACCCGAAGGCAATCCACCTGAGGCGGACGCATCAAAACTTACCGACTTGAAACCTGCGTATTGCATCTCATTAACAAGCGTTACCACTTCCCGACCAAGAAGATCATATATTTTCAATACTACGTGTGCCATTTCAGGTAATCCATATCTGATTTCTGTAACAGGATTAAATGGATTGGGATAATTCTGTTCTAACGAGTATTCCGTTGGTATTCCAGCATTAATTCTATCTGTTACACCTGTAACGAGGTCAACCACAAATTGCCATGTAATCGGTACTGTGATTATATTGCCGTAAATGTCCGATAGTGAATCAATCGTTACCCGCATAGTATCGCCTTCAATCATATCAGCACTAATAACCGGAGTGATGACCAATTCATCTACTTTACACAAGATATTAATGCTTACGTCAAGGTCTTTTGAGAGATTGCGCATTTTTATATTTTGTTTAGTTGCAGTCGCACAATTGATACTTTCACTCAACTTGATTTTAATATCGTCGCCAACATTCAGGATTCCGTCAGAAGGTTGCGGATTACCAAAAGCTGTGGGAGCTGTACGATCGAGTACACCGGCATAAGTGCGAGTGAAGAAAGAATCAACCGTACAATGCGTTGATGACCGAAGTTCATACCCTCCATCGGGCAATGCTGACATATCCCATAAATAGAGGATAGAATCAGGCGGCAGGGTAGCACGCGGATAATTGAATAATTGTATCCAATTGTTGGCTCCTTGCAACCGATACTCAAATTTAAGCTGTTGCATGCTCTGATAGTTTACATCATAGTCTTTGAGAACGATAGCCATCTGATTGTTATTGGTAGCATTCACGATCCAGTTCATTGAAGGCTTTACTATCCTCACATCACTACATGGCTTGGTATAATGTACACTGAACGCTACGGTGGTATCAAACTGATCGTCACAATCAGAGTACAAATGCACCATCAAATTTTCATAATCATATACACTACCGACATCTCGCCTTACACGCAATGTTGCCTGTTGGGGATTAGAACTATTAGGCGGCATCGTAAATGACAATTGATCATCACCAAGCACTGCACCGCCAACGCTGATTATCGCTCCATCGGGATTGCTTCCCTGTACTAAAGCCAATTTGTATTCGCGCGTTTCATTATTCTGTGTTAGATTATAAAGATATAGAGTGAACTGCGCCGGATTTTCAGGTGGTACATTATTTTGTAAATAAGTATTCATAGACAAACCAACGCCTTCACGCGGTAATGTTGGATGTTCCCACGGGCAACTGCTGGCACCGCTGAGCAATTTAAATACCGGCGTACCATACACAGGGTCGCCAAGAATATCAACAGTAAATCCATCGCCCGCATCGTTATCAGCCAATTCAAAACCGATGGTATTCGTGACTTCATAAGTAGTGGTTCCCGAAATACCAACATCGAGTTTAGCGAATATTTTTACGCCGGCTTCGGCTTCATTAAAGTCGCCCGCTTTAGCTCCGATACTTAAAGCTACCTCGGCATCTATGAATAGATTCAAACCTATCGATAAGGTAGAAGTTGACGATACGGTCTGTTCTTGATTCAGATTGGCACCTGCTGAAAAAGAAACATTGCGGATTGGAACTGCGTTGTTTTTCAACTGGGCATTATAATCAAGAACCTGCTGCCATACACTGATTTGATTGAGCAATACTTTTGCAGAATCCTGCCGAATCTTCACACCGGAACTGTTCAGTATATCAGCCAAACTCTGTAAGCCAGGAATTACGCTTCCACGAATATAACTTTCAGTGTACAGATATGTGGTTTTAAAACCGTTGCCGTTCCAAACAATTCCCGTATCGAGCACCACGGCACATGTACTTGTATCGTAATCAATAATATTAGTTTTAGCATACACGAGGTTCAGCGCCGCACCCATATAGACATCCCCCTCAGCGCCCGTGATAACATCTGAATCGGAGGTTTTGAGAACTTCTGTCGCAGATATCTTTATCTCCTGCGTGCCTTCGAGAGTATTGCGTAAACCAACCTTTGCCTCCACTGCCCCGCCTACCCATACGCCGGTGGAACCAAGACCGGGTACCTCACCGCCTCCGCCAACTTTAAACTTTGCAAAAATTCCAACACCCACCTCGGCTTCAAACGAAAAACCAAGACTTACGCTTGAACTTGTTTGTGATGAAATATAACTATAACTCTGATCGCCGGGAGGATCGCGAAGTATCATCAATGGAATTTCAGGCGACACAGTTGAGAACTGAAATTCCTGTGGTTTCTGTCCACGAACGAATACCCATAGTGTATCGTACAGTGTGTATTTATCTACTTCAGTTTTTATAACAAGCATTTTTTGATAAGGATGTGCACCACCACCAGTAATGTTTGGATAACCCGGAATAAGTGGATAATATCTACTCCCGTTTTCAAAAATGATTGTTGTGTCCCGATTAGTATAAGCTACATAATCGTATAGTGAAACCTTTCCGTTGCTGACAGCACATTCTATTTCCCCATATTTTTCAGTTACGTCAATCTTCAAACCATACGTTCTTTCCTGCTCCATAATCGGTACGTTGTAAACACCACAACCTGTCGCTGGTAAATTGCTGATTTTTGTGATAGGTGGAGAATGATAAATAAAATCATAAGTGGTATCATTCTGTGTTATATCGATAGTGTCACGAGAGAAATAATTAATGATTGTGAGACTATCAGTATGATCGATGCGTGTTAACAGAACTACATACTGCTGTGCAGGAAGCGTAACCTGGAATAGACCTAAATTGTCTGTACTTATCGTTGTGTCCAGGCAAGCAGAAGCCAGACTCTTGATATTTATTTCAGATACGCCCATAAAATTATCGCAGCCGCCAGCTACCTTGCCGCTCAAAGTAGTTCTCGTTGTATCAAGAAAGGTTAGATTAGTGACAGGATCCTGAATATTGAGATACGTACTTGCCGGTGAGAATTTATGATTTAAATATTCTACCGAAAACGTATAATTACCGGCTTCAGCAACACTGATGGAATAATGACCAGATGAATCTGTATATTCACCGGTCGAATTTCCGTTCACCAAAATTTTCGCACCCGGTAGTGGACAGAGTGGATTTGAATTCAAATATACCCATCCGCTAACTTCAATGGATGTTGTATCCAAGAAATTTATAGCAAGATATGCGTGATTGTCCTGAGTAAATGGTAACATTATTGAATCTGCCTGGAATGTTGAACCTTTAAAACCATGGCCTTTTTTATACGGTCTAATTGTGAATTCAACATTTTCTTCCCAATTAATTCTCGGAATGGTGTACGAACCATTTGTTAAAGTGATTCCATAGTGCCACACTTTCGGAGAATCTTCAATACGAGCAGGATTCCCGAAGAGTGTACCATGATGATCTCCACCGGTAGCAAGGTCGCCCGCTAAGGTGCCCGTTGCATTGTTGAAGCGCCAGTAGGCAATTAAGCTTGCTTCATTGCCGCGCATGATATAATGTTTATTGATATTTAATTGTTCTGCGGTTCGGGCGGTGTTCCATGCACAGACTTCATCAATCAAACCATTAAAATATCTCGACGAAGAAGCTGCATCTCTCCCGATTTCAAAATTGCCATCGAACTCTTCAACGGCATGAGCGACTGTATTAACGACCATCGTGTCATTCATATAAATTGTCGCTTTATCCGGTTCTACAACCAGAGCGATAAAAGTCCATTCATTATCCGGCACAATCAATCCTGACAGCCAGCCATATGTTGCTGCATCAGCATTCCAGTGATAACGTAATTCACCGCTATTCAAAATACTCAGTCCGGCAATTGTACTATTTGCTCTGCTAAACATAATTCCTGCCCAGTCATTTTGAGCGCCATTACGTTTAATCCAAGCCGACAAAGTAACGGTATTAGAGTTTAGATTTAACGGTGGGATTGAAACGTAATCATCGATACCATCTAATAATAATGCTTTACTTAAATTTTCGGAAGTTGTATATGCCCGCATTTCCACATTCTTCACACCGCCGGATCCTGTCGGTGTGGTTACAGAACCTTTTACAGAACCAGTCGGAGGAGCAAAACCATAGTTTGTGATAGTCAAGACCAATTGGTTAAGTTTGCGCACTTCTAATTTGTATTCGTGAATTTTTCCGGGAATAACTAATTCATCATTTTTTTCCACTTGATTTGAGAAGACACCATCTACTCTCACACCATCACGGAAAAGCCGGAGATCATCCTCAAAACCGACTGGAAAATCTGTCCAAGTAAGATAAACTTTCCCATCGTACGAGCCGTCTGAGGCATTTAAAAACACTGCACGACCAAACTTAGAATCGGAGTAAACGGATGTTAGTCCTGATGTATTATTATAAGACCTAACCTTATAACTATATCTCTGTCCTGGAACAGCGGAATAATCGAGATAGGATTTCTGTGTAACCGGTATTGTGTTTAGTAGGATATCGTCACGATATATTTGAAAATGTGTGGCATAATCAGAAGCGCATGTCCAACCCATCCTAACATATCCAACTGTTGTGTCTTCAGAGACTGTTAAATTTTCAGGTCTAATAAAAGGTACGGTTGCTCTGAGTTGTTCCACCCGTGTCGAGGTATGTCCACCATAAGAATATGTGCCGGTTGCAACTCCCCAATTTGATGATGTACCAGGCGTTGTACTCGCGGTATAAGTGGTTTTGTAGATCCTACATCCGTCCATGTAGTCCAATAATCGCATCCCCACGCGCCTGTGTAGTGACCGACTAATTTGTAGGTATATGACTTGCCAGGTCCTACATTGTCGAAATATCCATGAGTCCAGCCGGCACCCAAACCGGTATGTCCATAATTATAATAGAAAATTTGTACATCATTCCGATATAACCAAATCTCAATAGGTCCACCCCAAAAACAAGCTTGTTGCACTGCCCAACTGATATCTAAATGATACTCTGAGGCACCGTCGGCAGCAATGAGATACTCAGCTAAAACTTGTGCTGTAGCAGCTCCTTTGCTGGTATCTATCGGACCGAATGCAACCGGTTGAGAATAGATTTCTTTGTTGGGTTCAACCTGAGCTATCGCCGGTATTGAAATCATCAGCCAGCAGCATAAGGAAAGCATTAAAGATTTGTAAAAATTTTTCATAGCGGGCACCTTTAGTTTATTTTTAATATAGTTGATGTTTAATCCTTGAACAAAATATAAATATGTACTCAATTTTATTATACTACCACTAATAAATTTTTTCCCGTGCACAAAATAGCGTATTCCTCAGCACCATTGCAATTGTCATCGGTCCAACTCCTCCCGGAACAGGTGTTATCGCACTTGCAACTTTGGATGCTGATTCAAAATGAACATCACCAACAATTCTATAACCATTCTTCGCCGTCGAATCATCAATCCTGTTTATACCTACATCTATTACAACTGCACCGGGTTTTATCATATCACCGGTAATGCTTTCTGGTTTACCCATTGCGGCAATGAGAATATCTGCTTGCCTGGAGAAATACGAAATATCCTTCGCACCTGTGTGTGCTATAGTAACAACTGCGTTAGCGCCCATCTGTTTCTGAAGCAAAATATTCATCACAGGTTTACCAACAATGTTGCTTCGACCAAGAACGACAACATGTTTTCCCGCCGGATCATTTCCGCTTCTTAGAAGAAGCTCCTGCACTCCAACTGGTGTGCATGGCTTCAAACACGGTAAGCCAATGACCATTCTTCCGATATTGATTGGATGGAATCCGTCAACATCTTTACGGTAATCGATTGTGGCAATGACTTTTTGCTCCTTAATATGTTTAGGCAATGGAAGCTGAACGAGTATGCCGTGTATTTTAGGATCCAGATTGAATTGATTGATAAGTTGAAGTACTTTTAATTCGGATATATCGCCGGGTAATCTTTCTGTCATAGAATAAAATCCCATTTCATCGCATCCCTTCCCCTTCATCTTCACATAAGATTGAGAAGCAGGGTTTTCTCCAATAAGAATGAAAGCCAAACCGGGAGTTATTCCTCGTTCAACTTTGAGCTTTTCGGTTTCAAGCTTGAGTTCGTGCTTGATATCTTCGGCGATTTTTTTACCGTCTATGATTTTCGCAGTCACTTGGTAGCTCTGCATTTAGAATTGTCAATTGGAAACTCATATCTGATATCACACATCTCACATCCAATTAAAATTCCGGGAAACAAAATCTCTCTATCTTCAATGCTTTTCCTGTTTCAACGTCCGCTTGAACGAACATTCCGCACAATCGAACATCAAACGAAGCAACTTCATATTTGAAAGTAGTCTGCAATAGAAAACGTTTTAATGCGATTTCTTTTTTCATTCCTATAATCGAATCGTAGGGACCAGTCATTCCAACATCAGTGATATATGCAGTACCTTGCGGAAGAATTCTCGCATCAGCAGTTTGAACATGTGTATGAGTACCAATTACCGCTGAAACGCGACCATCAAGATACCATCCTAACGCCATTTTTTCTGCCGATGCCTCTGCATGAAAATCAACGATAACAACTTTCGTCTGCCCTTTGATTTTTTCCAATGCCCAATCTGCCCTTTTAAATGGACAATCAATCGGTTGCATATAAACACGCCCCTGTAAATTTAAGACACCGATTTTCCCTTTTTCACCCAAATCGTATACGACAAACCCGTTGCCTGGATTTTCGGACGGATAATTCAAAGGGCGAAGTACGTTGCGATTTGCAGCGAGTAGTTTCCGGGCGTGCCAGTTGTCCCAGAGATGATTTCCACCTGTAATAACATGAACGCCTAAATTGAAAACTTTCTCCGCTGCTTTTTCATCAATACCTTTACCGTCAGTAAGATTTTCACCATTGGCGATGCAAAGATCGATTTTATATTTTTGAAGGTAATTTTTAATTAGCGTTTCGGTAAGATCAAGACCCGGCTTGCCAATAATGTCGCCGATGAAGAGGATATTCAATATTTTTTTATCCATGGGAAGAAATATAAGCAAATTTGGTCAAACAAAAAATTATATTATCTTAAGCAGGCGTTTCAATATTTAGATGCACATTCTCCACAATCCTTGAACGTGCAGTTCTTGTTCAAGAAGATGATATTCTGGAAGATGCGGTGAAACTGGCGGCATTTTAGGATTAATATGTGAAATGTGAGTTGGTTCAATATTAAAAAAATAGTTATATTTTACTCATTGAATAAAAGCATCATGATATCATTATTTCGAATGTTTGGAATTTTAGGAATTATCCTAATCGTTTTATGGGGTACTTGGAATTGTAAAGATGAACTCATGGGTGAAGATATTAATAAGATCGTTTTCCCTGACTCGAATGTTAGTTATCATAATCACGTTCAGCTCCTTTTTCATGTAGGTTGTGCAATCCCGGGTGGTTGCCACGCTGGTGAAACACCTGCGGGAAATTTAAGCTTAGAAACGTGGCAAGATACACGTGATAGAATTGAAATAATAATTCCACGAGACCCAGAAAATAGTCAACTTGTTTGGGCGATCGAGGGAAGAGACCCAAGGGTACCGCAAATGCCACTATATCGTCCTCCATTAAACGGGAACCAAATAAAAGGAATTCGTACCTGGATCAAAGAAGGGGCAGAGAACAATTAAACTTTTTCCACGATTAGGTGCGGTGGGGGGACGTATTTTTTTTCGATGGGTATTTTCCTCACCCGCTTCTCAAACTCCTCCCGGAATTTTTTTATAACACTTTGAACGGGCCAAGCAGCAGCATCTCCGAGTGCGCAGACAGTGTTCCCTTCAATGTTGTTTGCAACATTTAGGAGCAAATCAATATCCTCAAGCTTTCCTTCCCCAGCAATAAACCGCTTGATTATTTTTTCCATCCAACCACAGCCCTCGCGACATGGCGTGCATTGCCCACAAGACTCATGATGATAGAAATGTATTAAGCGGGCAAGAACTTTTAAAACATCAGTGTCATCATCCATAACAATAATACCTCCTGTGCCGATAGATGTATCATAAGCTTTGAGCGCTTCTGAATCCATCCGCACACCATCGATCTCTTCACCTCGAATCCATTTTGTTGACGAACCACCCGGAATAACGGCTTTAATCTTTTTATTGTCTCGAACACCGCCTGCATATTTATAAATAATGTCAGTTAAAAGTGTTCCGGTCGGAAGCTCATACACACCCGGTTTATTAACGTGTCCGCTGATGCCGAACAATAATGTCCCAGGATGTTTCGGCTCCCCGATCTTCGAGTACCACTCAGCACCGCGATTGATGATAAGCGGGACATTGGATAGCGTCTCGATATTATTGATCGTAGTCGGGCAGCCCCATAAACCATTTTGTGCGGGAAACGGCGGCTTCACACGAGGATAACCACGATCCCCTTCAATTGAATTCATCAACGATGATTCTTCACCACATATGTACGCACCTGCACCGGGGAAAATATACATTTCGGTACTAAAATTTGTACCCAATATTTTCTTTCCAATATATTTTTTTGCATAGGCATCATCGATAGCTTTTTGTAAGAGATTGATCCATTTTACGTACTCGCCTCGAATGTAAACATAAATTACCTGCACACCCATTGCATAAGCAGAGATGAGCGATCCCTCGATAAAAAGATGAGGATTGAATTCAAATATCTGTCTATCTTTAAATGTCCCCGGTTCTCCTTCATCACCATTGGCACAGAGGTATTTCGGTTTCGATGATTGTTTAGGCATGAACGACCATTTAAGACCCGTCGGAAAACAAGCACCGCCGCGGCCCTTGAGGTTCGATTTCTTTACCACGTCTATCACGGCATCCGGCGTCATTTCCAAAACCTTGCGGAGTGCCTGATAACCGCTGTTCTGCTCGTATACATCTATGTTATGGAGGTTAGGTATTTCGGGAAGCAATAATTTTTCAGTGAAATCAGACATGGCTATTTTAATTCTTGAAGAAGCTTATCTATTTTTTCGGTTGTCAAATTCTCATGGTAGTCATTGTTCACCTGCATCATAGGCGCTGTACCGCATGAGCCGAGGCATTCAACTTCTGAGATTGTAAATATTTTATCGGCTGTTGTTTCTCCAACTTTTATATTTAACTTTTTGCAGATATACTCTGATATCTTTTCCGCTCCTAACAATTGACACGAAACATTTGTACATACCTGAATATGGTACTTCCCGACCGGTTTTTTATTGAACATCGTATAGAATGTTGCTACACCTATAACATGACTCTCCGGTACATTGAGTACATGAGCAGCTTCCTTCATCGTTTCTTCCGAAATCCATCCGTATTGGCTCTGTGCAATGTGAAGTGCCGGAATCGTCAACGACTTCGTGTCAGGAAATTGTATCTTCAATGCTTCAATTTTTTTTAGATTTTCTTGTGTCAACATTTTAATTTTGAATTGAGGATTTATTTATCTGCTTCCCCCATTACAGGGTCCAAGCTTCCAATCACAGCAACCACATCCGAGATTAGTCCACCCCGCAACATCATGGGCAGGCACTGGATATTTACGAACGACGGAGAACGAATTTTGAGTCGCCACGGATATCCTTCTCCACGGCTTTGGATATAAAATCCAAGCTCACCTTTCGACGCTTCAATTGCATGATATACTTCGCCAACCGGCGGATTGATACCAAAATTAATGAGCATAAAATCATGTATCAGTTCTTCCATTTTTCCATATACTTTTTCCTTCCGTGGAAGAACTTTCTTAGGCTCTTGTGCATGAATTTTCCCTGCGGGCATTTTCTCTAATGCTTGGCGGATAATCTTTATACTTTCTCTCAATTCTGTCATTCGGACGTAAAATCGAGCCAGCACATCTCCATCATGGTAAACTGGTACATGAAAATCGAATTTATCATATACGAGATACGGTTCATCACGCCGGAGATCATGATCAACACCTGCCGCGCGCAGCAGTGGACCGGTTAAACCCATCGCAATAGAATCTTCTTTTGAAACATACCCAATACCTTCACAGCGGTCAATGAATATACGATTTCGAACAAGAACATTCTCACATTCATCGAGTGAGGCAGGAAGTTCATCAAGGAACTTTTTTATCGCTGCGATCACTTCATCCGACATATCATTCGCCAATCCTCCAATCCTCGTGAAGCTCGTTGTAAAACGAACACCTGTCAGGATATCCCAGATATCCTGAATTTTTTCACGCTCACGGAATCCCCATAACAAAACCGTTACAGCGCCAACGTCCATCGCCATCGTACCAAGCCAGACAAGATGCGATGCAAGGCGTGCAAGCTCAGCACAAATCACACGGATGTATTGTGCTCTTTGCGGAACTTCGATTCCTGCAAGTTTCTCTACAGCAAGAACATAAGCGACATTATTAGCTAACGGTGAGAGATAATCAAGACGGTCAGTATGTGGGATGAATTCATGATAGTTCATGTTCTCTGCAAGCTTCTCGTATCCACGATGCAAGTAACCGAGGTCAGGGACTGCTGCAACAATTGTTTCACCATCCAAACGAATCAACAATCTAAGCACACCATGCGTTGCCGGGTGCTGTGGACCCATATTTAGTATCATGTCATTCTCAAGCGGATCATCAAACATAACTGTTGTTTGTTGATCCTCAAGTGCTTTGAGAATTCTTTGACGTGCTTCTTGTTGTTTAGTATCTAATGCCATTTGATTAAACTTTTATTTGCGAGGTAACGGTAGAGAACCTGGAATACCCATGAGAGGGAAATCTTTTCGCAGCGGATGATATTCAAATTCCTCGGGCATGTAAACACGGCGTAAATCGGGATGTCCTTCGAAGATTATACCAAACATGTCGTACGTCTCACGTTCTTCAAAATCCGCTGTGGGCCACACACTGGTAACGGAAGGAACATGAGGATTTTCTTCTTCGATTCGCACTTTGAGACGCAGACGGAATTTATTTTTTAGTGAATAAAGATTGTAGATAACTTCATACCGATCCCCTGTTTTGTTTTGATCAGCTCCACAAACATCACGCAATGAATCAAACCGCAGTTCATCATCATCGCGGAGAAATTGGCAAACCTTGACGATATCATTCTTCTTTATAAAGACAGTGAGCTCGTTACGAAACTCGTTAACCGATTCGATTGAATCTTTGAAATGCGTGTTAAGCTTGTTGAGCAGTTTTTCTTTCATGAATTCAAGAAGGATCTTGTATATAGACTTTTTCCGATTGTCCGGGTTTTTCACCGCGTGCAATCTTCTTTTGAATTTGGATCAATCCATTAATTAAATTATCAGGGCGCGGAGGGCATCCAGCAACATAAACATCGACAGGGATGAATAAATCGATTCCCTGCACAACTGAATATACACGATACATGCCACCGCTCGATGTACAGGCACCCATCGCAATCACCCATTTCGGGTCGGGCATTTGATCATAAATTTTTCGGACAACATGGGACATTTTATAAGTCACCGTTCCAGCGACAATCATTAAATCGCTTTGTCGAGGTGAAAACCGAAATGCTTCAGAGCCAAAGCGGGCACAATCATATCGTGGACCTGCAAACGACATCATCTCGATTGCACAACACGAAATCCCCATCGGCATGGGCCAAAGCGAATTCTTGCGAGCCCAACCAATCATGTCATCTATTTTCGTCGTTATGAATGATTCACTTGTTTTCATTAATCCCATTTGAGCGCACCTTTCTTCCACACATACACAAAACCTGCCATCAGAATCGCTACGAAGATAAACATCTCGATTAGACCAAACATACCTAATTGCCTGAAGTTCACAGCCCATGGATACATGAAAACTACTTCGATGTCGAAAATAATAAATAGCATCGCAACCATATAATATTTTATCGACATTCTTTCACGTGCCGAGCGGATCGGCTCCATGCCGCTTTCGTAGATAGATTGTTTGATTTCGTTCGGATTTTTTGGACCAAACCACTCGCTTGCCTTCATCATGAAGAGACCAAAAGCAACACCAAAAACAATCATGATACCGACTGGGATATAATCTACAAGCATGGAATTTTAATAAGATTTAGGATATTGATAAATATTAAATGAAAATTTAGGAAAAAAAGAGATGAATTGCAAACAAGCGGCTAAACCAGAAGTCCGGCCGTTATGTTAAGAATCAAGTTAGCAGCGTGTTGAACTTTCTCTCTATGGAACGGGAAAGTTGTGTCAATATTTGTATTTTGCCTAACATCTGTTTATAATTATTCTGCGTACTCAGCCTGCTCACCTAAGTTCTTTAAACGCCTGCCTGCCAAAGGTACACAGGCAGGTCAGCGAGCAGGCGGGTGTCTCTGCAGATATTTTTCACCGCAGACCTGCCTGCTGCATGCAGGGACACAGAGACCGCAGAGTAAAATGCATTTATAAGTTATTAGCTCAAATGGTAACAACAATATCACAAATAAAATCACTCATAGCTCAAAATCAGAATTTCCTCATCACAACACACGTAAATCCCGACGGTGATGCAATTGGGTGTGAACTTGCAATGGCACGTGCACTTCAGCAATTAGGTAAGCAATCAACAATAATCAACCATAACGCAACTCCCGACAATTATCAATGGATGGATACCGAGAAAATAATCCTTCACTTCATTCCTGAGCAGCATCGAGATTATATATTAAATGCAGATGTTATATTTATTCTCGATACAAACCAACCCGACCGATTAAGAAGTTTAGAGCCATTTGTTAAACAATCGAAGGCAATAAAGATCGTAATCGATCATCATCTTGAGCCGCATCCGTTTGGTGATCATTATCTTATTGATGATGATGCAACGTCCACAGGTGAAATTGTATATAAACTTTTTAAGGAGATGGATAACATTACGATTGACAAGGAGATCGCAGTAGCACTTTATACTGCAATCATGACAGACACTGGCTCATTCCGCTATCCCCGCACTGATTCGGAAACTCACCAAATCATTTCACACTTGATTATGTGTGGTGCCGATCCGACCGAGATATTTGTAAATGTTTATGAGAACTGGACATGCGGCAGAATGCGTCTCTTAGGTGAAGCACTCGATACAATGAAAACAGCTTACGACGGAAAGGTGGCTTATTTATTCTGTACTCTCAAGATGTTTAAGGATACTGAAACCACAGAAATTGAGACAGATAATTTTACAATCTATCCCATGAGTATAAAGGGTGTTCAGATAGGAATTTTGTTCAATGAACTTCATAACGGAGTAAAAATAAGTTTTCGTTCTAAGGGTGATATTGCAATCAACGAACTTGCGAAAGAGTTTGGTGGGAATGGACATCTTAATGCAGCAGGAGCGAGATTGTTTGATAAAAAACTGGAAGATATTATTCCTGCTGTGATTGAAAAAGTGGGTAAGTATGTTAGTGGCTCGCCCGCCTGAGGCGGGTGAAAGTGGTGAGTGATATTCGATGTGCGATGTGTGATGTGCGTAAAAATACCAAGTACAAAGAACTCCGCCATAGGCGGATAAATAACAACAAAGTACTAAGAACAAAGTACAAACATAAAGGATAATTTATGAAGCTTAGTTCACACCAATCAACGATTCGACAGATGAAAGCCGACTCTGTCGCTGTTTTTATTCCCGAAGATAAAAAATTATTTAAGCAAGAAATCGATAATCTTCGGAAATCATTTGGGAAGAAAATCGACTCGGTAGTTGAGCTGGAAAACTTTAAAGGGAAGAAGGACGAGATTATTTCTATCCTAACAGAGGGCAAGTTAAATTCCCCACGATTGTACCTTGCTGGAGTTGGGGAGATAAAAAATCTTTCGTTAGAACAATATCGCCGATCGGCTGCATCAGCCGCAAAACATGCGCAAAAATTAAAAGTAAAGCACCTTGCATTTAGCCTGCCTCATTTCGGTGATAGTCAAAAGGATTTGACTGCAATACCAAGCGAACTTGCACACGCTATCATCGAGGGAGCTTATCTCTCACTTTACAAATTCGATAAATATCAAACACAGAAAAAGAATGATAAGACGAAAATCGCTGAACTCTCCCTCTTCGATTCAGATGAAGCTAACATTAGACCATTAAAAAGAAAGTTAACCGAAGTAAGGATAGTTTGCGAAGCGACAAAACTAGCAAGAGATTTATCAAACGCTCCAAGTAATGAGATTTATCCAGAAACATTAGCACAAGCAGCAAAACAATCGGCATTCCGCCTTAGGCGGATTGGATACAAGGCAACTGTTTGGGATAAAAAGAAAATTGAAAAAGAAGGGTTTGGTGGATTGCTTGCAGTCAATTCCGGAAGTGCAAAAGAACCGCGTTTCATTATTCTTGAACACAATAAATCCGGTGAAGAACTCGACACAATCGTTCTGATTGGAAAAGGAATTACATTCGACAGCGGCGGCATATCAATCAAACCATCGAGCGGAATGGCAGAGATGAAGATGGATATGTCGGGTGCAGCCGCAGTGATTGGAACAATGGAAGCAGCAGCAAGATTGAAGTTACCGATTCATCTGGTTGGACTAATACCTGCCACAGAAAATCTCCCCAGCGGCTCAGCCATGAAACCGGGTGATATTATCAAACATTATGGCGGAATAACTTCTGAGGTTGATAACACAGACGCGGAAGGACGGCTAATCCTTGCCGATGTATTAGCTTATGCGGCAAACTACAAACCAAAAGCTGTCATCGATCTTGCTACACTTACAGGCGCATGTGTGGTTGCACTCGGTCAACATGCAACCGGGATGTTCGGTAATGATGAACAATTGATGACAAAACTAAAAGCTGCTGGTGAAAAAACATTTGAACGAGTATGGCAGTTACCACTCTATGATGAATATGAGAAGCAGATAAAAAGTGATATAGCTGATGTGAAAAATGTTGGCGGCAAGTGGGCAGGTGCAATAACTGCTGCTTGGTTTCTGAAAAAGTTCATTCCGAAAGATAATGAGTACAAATGGGTTCATCTCGATATTGCGGGAACAGCAATGTTAGATGAAAATTTACCGTACACACCCAAAGGCGGTTCTGGCGTTGGCGTGCGATTGTTGGTTGAATTTTTGAAGAATTGGAAATAATATATTTCCTTGAACCTTGCGAAGGTTTGACACGTCCGCTCGACGAGTCGAGTCTTCGACCTCTGGCGGAAACCTTCACAAGGTAATATTAATCCCTGGTTGCCATCTAATTTCTGATCGCACCAAAGGGGAAATCCACATAACCTAACTAAATAAAAAGAAGTTTTTGTGCTTTTTATATATTTTTCAGCAAAACGGTTTAAGGAATAGAAATAACCAGCGAAGCATCGTGCATGCGATTTAAAATATTATAATTCATTTTGCTACATCAAGAAAAAAAATGTATATTACCTCAAAG
>JASEHD010000067.1 GCA_030019075.1 Bacteroidota bacterium | reverse complement strand
CCAGAACCCACTATGCCAGTAATCCGAAATGCACACCTGTATTTTACAGAGGGTGTAACCTATACTTTACTTGGTAATCACGTTGAACTAAAAGCAAAGCTGCAACCCAAATGTGTGTTCGATGCAGGCGCATCTCGCCTCACACCAATTGTCAAGGGAATTTCTGCCTACACGTTTTTAGCTGTCTTGAATAGCAATATTTTCAGTTTCATCATCAGAAAGTTTATCAAGAATACCGCGGCATACGAGATTAATGATCTGCGAATGGCTCCAATTGTCATCCCAACCAAAGACCAAGCCGCCAAACTTGAGACGCTTTCTAAGCGAGCAGTCGAGGCAAAAGAACTTACACTGAGAAAGCAAGACCCATCGGCTGAACTTATCAAGTACTCCCGGCAATTGGTGAAGGAACAGCAACATGCACCAAAATATCTCCAGCCACGTCCACAATTGTTATTGCTCGATTCATCAGAAGAATGTCTCCATGCCATCGAGCTTGCAGTCCAATGGGAAGTGGAAAAGCTGTACGGTGTAGAAGGCACGGGACCGTTTGAGGAGTTTTAAGAAGGTGCTGAAATCATGAATACCAATCGTCCAGATTCTTTTGAAGATCGTTATCGCCTTTATTTAGATGAGTCAGGCGATCATGTTTTCAGAGAAGTTTCAGAATTACCTCACCGCTTTCTTTGTTTACTTGGTTGCTGATTTAAGAATTTGGAATATCTTTCATTTCACCAAGAACTTGAGTTCTTAAAATCACGGCATCTGCCACATCACCCCGACGATCCTGTTATTCTACATAGAGAGGACATGATAAATGCCCGAAAAGCGTTTAAGGAATTGCGCGATAAATCTAAAAGAGAATCATTCAACAATGATTTACTGACTATCATTAGCAAATCTTCCTTTAAAGTTGTTGCTGTCATAATCGATAAGGAATCACTGCGCTCTTCTTACGGTGATGCATCTGCACATCCATATCACCTCGGTCTTGGGTTTTTGCTTCAACGCTTCGCTGGTTATTTGAACCATATTAACAGAGTAGGTGATGTCATGGCTGAGGCAAGGGGAGGAGTTGAAGATCGTTTGCTGAGCGAATCGTATACACGGGTTTATGAACACGGTGTTTGGTCAACTGATAGTAATTATTTTCAATCTTCATTATCGTCCAGACAATTGAAATTAAAACCGAAGGTGAAAAACATAGCAGGATTACAACTAGCTGATTTGCTCGGTCACCCTGTAAAGCAATGGGTGCTCAAGCAGAATGGATTTTTAATGGAAGAATTAGCGCCATTCACTCAACTCCTGATGAAAGTTATCGAAGGAAAATTTAATCGACATCTTTATGATGGACGGATAGAAGGATACAGTTGGGTATTATATCCAAAAAAATAAGGGTGCCTCTTTCGAGACACCCTTACGCTCGCCCCTGCGGGCGATCCAACTCCGCTTGACGGATTGAGAGTATAATAATAAACAATTTAATCAGATGCAACTGCAAGTGTTGTTGAAATTTCTTGAACAAGTCTTGCCGATATGAAGATTAATATCGGCTGGCACACATAAATCCCGCTATTGTTATACCTGATTGCATAATTTTAAATCGGAAAATGCTCACGAAACGCAAGCAATGAGTTATTGTGAACGGCTTCTTGGGCTTGACTGGAGCTAAGAAAATATTTAAGAAGATTCCAGAATCAACCGCCCCTTTGAAATCGGTGATTTCACTCCTTCTAATATTAACTCAAGATTATCCGTGATAGACACAACTCTGCCAGAAGTAATATAATGTTCGTCGGGTAATTCACTAATGATTTTAACTTCTCTTCCGATCACTGCCGACCGCTGCCTGTAAAAGTCTATCAAAATCTTAAACTGTCCTGAGAGAAGCATCATATAGTTGTTGTGTAGGTGATGAATGAGATTTCGAAAAACGATACTTCGTTTGCAGATTGTTTTATCTTCCACGAATTCAAATAGAGATGCTACTTTAGGCACAAATAGTGTCGGTTCCACTTTGGGAGTTACTTCGACATTAATCCCAATACCCAGAACCGCATTCATCACCTTCATTTCTTGTGTATGCGTTTGAGCTATTACACCACTGACTTTAGAATTCTCAATGACAATATCATTTATCCATTTTATCATTGCCTTTCCCCTCAGCTCAGGAATTGCATCGATTGCCTGAATAACTGAGACGGCAGATAAAATTGTGAAACCGATGCTGAAGTTTATCACTGGCTGCTTCGGTGCGAGGAATGCAGAGAGATAAATATTACCTGGCGGGCTTTCCCATGCACGATATCTTTGACCATGAAATTTCCTCCCGGAACCAGCGATACAAAGTATACCGTCGGGTAGATCGGCGCCTTCTTTAATGATTTTAATTAGAACATCGTACTGCGATTCAACGGCATGCTCAATTGAGAAAAGATACTGCCATTGTGGAATGTCCTCACTTACAGTATGATAAGTTTCTCTTGATGAAAACAACCTCGAAGATAAAATGGAAAGCGTGTTATTTTGGCATTCCTTAGTTGAGGGCTGCCATTCGAACTTTTTTCCCGCAAATTCTTCTGTGAAACGTAGATTATCTGTGAAAATTTTCATGACGTAATTTAGGAATAATGATTTTTCAATCCAAGTTGGAAAAAGAAAACTAAAAGTTTATTTTACTAAAGGTTGTTACCAATATGCATAAGGGTAGAATTATGAAAAATTTTGATTTGTTTTGGTTATTAATTCTGACTGCTGTTAGCGTTGTAACGAGCTGTTTATCGCAACAGAAAGATATTGATCGCCAGCCGGCAGTGGCAGGGCAATTTTATCCATCTAATCCAGACGAATTGCGTTCGACGTTGAAAGGTTTATTCAGTAAAGCAATTCCTTCAAAAAACCTTACTGATATTATCGGCATCATTTCACCCCATGCGGGTTACGTATTCTCAGGTGTCGTTGCGGCATCCGCTTTCAATCAGGTTGATCCATCAAAAATATATGAGAATATTTTTATACTCGCATCAAGTCACTATATAGGTTTTGAGGGCGCTTCAATCTATGATCAGGGAGATTATATTACTCCACTTGGTAAGGTAAAAGTAAATAAGCAACTTGTTGAGCAATTGATTAAGAAATATGATTTCTTTTCGAATAGAACCGATGCACATGCACGCGAACATAGCTTAGAAGTACAGCTTCCTTTCTTGCAATATGTTTTAAAGAAAGATTTTCAAATTATTCCTATTGTCATAGGAACGCAAAACTCAGAGACTTGCAGAAAAATCGCCGGTGCATTGAAGCATTATTTAAATCCTAATAATTTGTTCGTAATCAGTACGGATTACTCTCATTATCCGACCTACGATGATGCAGTGAAAGTTGATAAAGTAACTGCCGATGCGATTGTTTCGAATTCTCCTGAGAAACTCCTCGCTGCGATGAACGCTAATGAGCTGAAAGGTATTTCGAATCTATCAACAAGTTTGTGTGGATGGACTTCGGTACTTACTCTACTATATATGACACAGGGAAGCGAGAATATTTCTTTTACACCTATTCAATATAAAAATTCGGGTGATTCAAAATATGGCGAGAAAGCAAGGGTTGTCGGTTATAATGCAATTGCGATTTCATTAAAAGAAAAGAAAGCTCAATTCAGTCTAAGCGAAAAAGATAAAAAAGATTTACTCGCAATAGCACGAAACACTGTTGCGCAATATGTGAAGGAGCGAAAAGTACCGGACGTGGATGCTACCAAACTTTCTGACAATATTAAAACTCACTGCGGTGCTTTCGTTACGCTTCACAAACATGGCGAGCTTCGCGGGTGTATCGGTCGCTTCGAGCCGACTGAGCCGCTTTACAAAGTAGTTCAGCAAATGGCTGTTGCCGCTTCAACCGAGGATTATCGTTTTCAGTCCGTAAAATCAAATGAAATAAAAGATTTAGATATTGAGATATCTGTTCTCACACCAATGAAAAAAATAAATTCCATCGATGAAATTGAGTTGGGCAAACATGGTATTTATATAAAGAAGGGAAACAGAGGTGGAACATTTCTTCCTCAGGTTGCTAAAGAAACCGGCTGGACGAGGGAAGAATTTTTAGGACACTGCGCTCAGGATAAAGCCGGCATCGGATGGGATGGATGGAAAGATGCTGACATTTTTATTTATGAAGCATTGGTGTTTAGTGAAAAGTGAATATAGATGAATCAGCCATTAGTTTCACGAATAAAAATTGATAGTGCATTAGTGCTGGCAATTGTTGCTTTGGGTGTAACTGCATTTATTACTCAAATTATTCTTCTTCGTGAGTTTCTCTCAGTTTTCTATGGCAATGAGCTTGTAATTGGAATCATTCTTGCAAACTGGATGATACTTACCGGTCTTGGCTCGCTGATCGGACGCATTTCTGCTAAGATAAATGACAAGATAAACGGCATTATCATTGTAATAACGGTTCTATCTATCGTCCCAATTGCAACAGATTTCCTACTTCGTTTCTCAAGAAACATCGTCTTCGATGTCGGAAGTATGGTTGGAATAATTCAGATTTTGTACACTTCGTTTATTTTATTACTGCCGTTTTGCTTACTCTCCGGATTCTCGTTCACATTGTTTTCTGAAACGATTTCAGAAAAATATAAGACGAATCTTATTCCGAAAGTTTATTCCTTTGAATCTCTCGGCAGCGTGATCGGTGGAATGGTGTTCAGCTTTGTGATGATTTACTTTTTCGAAACATTCCAAATTTTGCTGCTGCTGATGGTTTTCAATCTTATAGTCGCATATATTCTTTCAATCAGATATTATAAAATTACTTCCCGAATACTTCTGATTGTGCTTTCGTTAATCCTGCTTATCGGAGAGTTCCAGTGGAAGCTTGACGAAATCACAAGGAAATTTTTATTTGAGGATCAGCAAATACTCTATTATAAGGATACGCCCTACGGGAATCTCACTATCACACAGAAAGGCGAGCAAAAGAATTTCTACGAGAACAATGCACTACTTTTCTCTACTAACGATCCAACGATGAACGAGGAAGCGGTTCACTATGCAATGATTCAGCATCCAAATCCGAAGAAAGTTCTATTGATATCGGGGGGTATATCAGGCACGATCGACGAGATACTTAAATACGATATTGATAAAATTGAATATGCAGAAATAAATCCATGGCTGATTGATATTGGCAAGGATTATTCTGCCAGCTTATTCAATCAAAAAGTAAACATTATTAATCAGGATGCCCGACTTTTTGTAAAGAACACATCCGAAAGTTATGATGTTGTACTCATCAATTTACCCGACCCAACCACAGCTCAGCTCAACAGATATTACACGATAGAATTCTTTCGTGAGCTTAAATCAAAATTGAATGAGGATGCTGTAGTTTCTTTTGGTCTTTCTTCATCAGCGGATTACCTTAGCGAAGAAGCAAGGCAAGTGAAGTCGATAATTTACAACACTATAAAAAAAGTGTTTAAAAATATTATCATTGTCGCAGGAATAAAAGATTACTTTCTCGCGTCTGACGGTGAGCTTGACATTCATATCGGATTGATGATTGAGCAGCGAGGGATCAATAATCTTTATGTCAACCGATACTATCTTGATGATACCATTTTAGAACAGCGAAATAAATTTATACTCAGCAATCTTTCAGGCAGCACAAAATTGAATGAGGATTTTTCTCCCGTCTCCTACTACAGACAATTGCTGCTATGGCTCAGTTACTTCGAGGTCAATTATTGGATTGCAGCAAGTAGTTTTGGTATCATGTTGATTATCATTCTGTTCCGATTGAATCCTATTACAGTCGGTATGTTTACAGGTGGTTTTGCGGCATCATCTATCCAAGTTGTTTTGCTGATTGCATTCCAGATAATGTACGGCTATGTTTATCAAATGCTCGGAATCATCATCATGATTTTTATGGCTGGACTTGCTGCCGGCTCTCTCTATCGTGAGAAGATAATTCGGAATACAAATATAAAAATGTATGTCGGTATTCAGCTCAGTATCGGTTTGTACGCTGTTGTTCTTCCTCTCTTTTTATTGTTCATTAAAACCTCAACGTTGAGCGCCGGTGTTTTACATGTGGCTTTTTTCTTGCCTACTTTTATTATTGCAGTGCTGATCGGGATGGAGTTTTCGATTGCATCTCATATTCAAAAAGGAACGATTGCATCCGTTGCATCCTCGTTGTACGGCGTTGATTTGATTGGCTCTGCGATTGGAGCTTTGCTGATAACAGCGTTTTTAATTCCTTTGTTAGGACTAACAAATGCGTGTTTCATTATTGGTTTACTTAATTTTATTAGTGGAACGATTTCGTTTATGAATCGAAGAAAATATCTTATCAAAGTTATTTAGGGTGAATTATGGATAGAATCAAAAAAGCTTCGATGATAACAAAACGGCAATTTCTGAAGAGTTGTACAATAGGAACTTGTGGATTTATTGTTGGATTGAATGGAATCGAATCTCTTGGGAGAAATTTAAAACTTAACGAATCGTACGAATTAACAAAGGATGATCTCTGGAAGTGGAGCAAAGAAGCACTTTTTTATGAAAAGACAGAGAACGGAATTCAATGCCATAAATGCCCGCACGAGTGTTTGATTCAAGAAGGCGAAAGCGGATTTTGCCGCAGCAGAGTAGTTAACAAAAAGAAGTTATTTTCGATTGCATACGGAAATCCTTGCGCTGTTCACATTGATCCGATAGAGAAAAAACCATTTTTTCATTTCCTTCCTACAACAAGAGCGTTTTCAATTGCGGCGGCTGGATGCAACTTCCGATGTTTGAATTGTCAGAACTGGCAGATATCGCAATTCAGTCCAAAGGAAACCGACAATTTAGATTTGATGCCTGAGAAAGTTGTTGAGCAATGTCTGAAAACAAAATGCGAATCGATTGCATACACTTACTCTGAGCCGGGAACATTCTATGAATATGTTTATGATACATCGAAACTTGCGAGGGAAAAAGGAATCAAGAATGTTTATAAATCGAACGGATACATCAATGAGAAACCACTGCGCCACTTGTGCAAAGTGATTGATGCAGCGAATATTGATTTAAAAACATTTGATGATAGCATCTACCGAAAGTTATCTAGTGGAACGCTTGATCCGATTCTCCGAACATTAAAAGTATTAAAGGAAGAAAACGTGTGGCTCGAAATTACATATCTCACTATACCAAGCTGGACGGATGATCTCGATATGATTAAGCGAATGTGTGAGTGGCTTGTAAAAAATAATCTGCACGACAGACCGCTGCATTTCAGTCGGTTCACTCCTCTTTACAAATTAACTCAGCTTCCGCTCACACCAATTTCAACATTAGAAAAAGTACACGAGATAGCGGTAAAGGCAGGGATTCAATATGTGTACATTGGAAACGTTCCCGCCCACCGAGCTGAAAATACATATTGCCACAAATGTAAGAAAATGATAATCGAGCGGAGGGGTTTCGCAATCTTAAAAAACGATATTGTAAAGGGAAAATGCGGGTTTTGCGGAGAGAAGATACCGGGAGTGTGGTAAATCTTAAATGGAATTTTATTGTTAATGAAAACATGGCTGTCCAAAAAGTAAAATATACTGTCTGCCTGAGCAAGTCTATCCTGAGTGCAACGAAGGATAGAAGGCTCAATTATGCTCACTTTCACATTTCGACAAGCTCAATGTGACGAGCTCTCGGACTTTTTGGACAGCCACTACTTCTAAAAGAAAATGAAATACAACAAACTTACACTTGAAGAAGAAAAAGTAATCATAAACAAAAGAACGGAAATGCCGTTCACCGGAAAATACACTAACCACAAGGAGAATGGGACATACATTTGCCGGCGATGCAATACCCCGCTTTATTACTCGGATGATAAATTCGATTCCCACTGCGGTTGGCCCTCGTTCGATGATGAAATTCCAGATGCAGTAAAACATATCCCTGATTCTGACGGTGTTCGTACAGAGATACAATGTGCAAAGTGTGGGGGACATTTAGGGCATGTGTTCTTAGGAGAAGGATTCACTCTGAAAAATACACGGCATTGCGTGAATTCGATATCTCTCAATTTTGTACCAGTCCGTCAGAAATGACGCAATATTTTGAAATTTCAACAAATTCTACTGTTGGTTCATTCTACAACCGAAGCTTCGGCAAACCGCTCTTGACACTTCCTTAAATTCTTCCTAAATTAAATAAGTTCAAAACAAATTCTTTCGCTTTGAGGTGATATATATGAAAAGCAGTGTGAAAAAAAATCATGGGATGAGTATCATCCATCTTGAGGGAGATTTTCTCAGTGAAGTAGATCAGGAAAAACTGCGTAAGCAGGTCCGAGAGCTTGTCGAAGCAGGGAGCATACATATACTCATTGATCTGACACATGTCGTCCATATAAACAGCTGCGGTCTGGGATCAATTGTCTGTGCGTTGACGACTTTACGAAAGGTTGGTGGAGACCTGCGGATTGTTGGAGCTGGAAAATTTGTTAAGGAACTCCTGCACATCACACAGCTCGACAGCATATTTCGAATGTATTCTACTGTCGAAGAAGCAACAACACAGATGCAAGACAAAGTGGGCTGATGCTGCGTGATATATGATCTATTATTAACTCGATAACAAGATTGCTTACCCTTATTTGAATAAATTTTCGGGAAGTTCTTTTTCCAACAAATATTTATAATAGAAACGGTATGTTTCGTTTCTAAGATGTGTTGCTTTCGTTCCACCCCAGCCATGCCGCTCACCCGGATATAACATGAATTCAAAGTGCTTATTATGTTCTTGAAGCTTATTAATAAGTTGAATACTATTTTGCATATGAACATTGTCATCCATCATACCGTGAACGATGCGAAGCATTCCCTTATATCTGTCGGCAAATGTCATCGCTGATGCGTTTTTATATCCCTCAGGATTTTCTGCCGGTGTATCCATATATCGTTCGGTATAGTGTGAATCGTACAAGCGAAAGTCTGTTACGGAGAATAGTGAAAGCCCATGTGTGAAATAATCTGCGCCATAAGTTAATGCTAAGCAAGTAACGAATCCGCCGTAACTTCCACCGGTAATACATATTTTGTTTGTATCTACAAAAGGTTTTGCTCGCAGCCATTTAACAACTCCGATGTAATCGTTCATCTCCCACTTTCCAAGATTTCTGTGCATAAGTGCAGCACCTTCTTTTCCGAAATGACCTGAACCTCTATGATCAATGGCTACTTGAATCACTCCTTCTATAGCGAGCCATTGTGAACGTAAATTTCCCCAAGAGTTCGAAACAGTTCCAGAGCTGGGACCACCATAAATACTGATAAGAATCGGGTATTGTTTGCTTTCATCAAAGTCGATTGGTAGAATCCACGATACCGGCAGATTATAACCGTCGGCAGTTGGGACGCGAAATACATCCGCTGTGGCAATCTTATAGTCATCGAATTCTTTTGTCTTACTATCGCCGAGTTCTTTCACTAATTTTCCACGGTTATCGTGAAGCGCCATCTTTGAAGGAGATGTTGTATTTGAATAAGTTGTTATAAAATACTTACCACCCGATGATAATTTTATTGAATGTGTATAATTACCAAAAGTTAATCTTGTAAGATCGGTACCGTCAAGTTTTGCTTTATACAAATCGGTGCTTGTCGATACTTCTTTCTTGGCTGTAAAATATATTACATTGCAGCTCTCATCAACAAACAAAATATCCGATACATTCCATTTTCCTTGAGTAATTCTGTTCTTGAGTATTCCATTTACCAAATACAAGTAGAGGTGAGTCCACCCATCTTTATCGCTCTTTAGTATGAAATCTTTGTTACCTTTCAGGAAATCAATTGACTCGAACCAATCGATCCAAGATGCTTGATGCTCGACATAAACTTCTCTCTTATTCCCTGTCGTTGGCTGAATTGAATATAATACCAAAGTATCTTGTTGTCTATTCATCCATTGAACAAAAAGTTGTTTGCCGTCGGGTGTCCAGAATGGCGTACCAAAATATTGATCATCTTTCTCATTGAAATCAGCCCACACAACATTGTCTCTACCAATCTGAACAAAACCGACACGCACTTCCGGGTTTGGATCACCCGCTTTGGGGTAACGAGTATTTTCAAGCGTGCCATGCACTCCATCAGAATTGAAAAGAGGGAATACGGGAACTTTAGTTTCATCGAACCGGTAAAAAGCTATCGTTCTGCTATCGGCAGACCACCAGAAAGCGCGATACTTTGAGGATCTTCCGAAGATTTCTTCGTAATATATCCACGCAGCCCAGCCGTTATAAATAACATCAGTTCCATCATTGGTGTATTGATATTCTTTGCCCGAAATAATATCAATCGTAAATAAATTATTATCTCGTGTAAAAGCAACATGCTTTCCATCCGGTGAAAACGTGGGATTTTTTTCTTCTGAAGCAGTCTGTGTGAGTTGTTTGAATTCCTTTTTCTTCGTATCGAGCAGATACAAATCGTTCTCTCTTATATAAATGAGTTTATCGTATTCCTTTGTGTGTGCTGCCGGGGAATTGAGATTGATATTTGTATCTGCGATAGTTTTAAATTGGTCTAAATCCCGGTAAAGTTTTTCTTTGCCGGTCTTCACATTCACTGAATAAAGTTTTGGTTTATCATCGCCTTCCTTTTTCTTCATCTCAAGGTAATTGTTATCGTCAGCCCAGCCGGTGATGTTTGGTAAGGGAGCAAGTATTTTTGGCTCGGCACCCTTGAATATCTGTTCAAACGTTAGTATTTTCTTTTCCTGCCCATGCAGAGAGACCGCAAAGACCATAAGGAAGAAGGATAGTAGCGTAGATGTGGTAAATTTTATTCTGTTCATATTAATAAGTCCGTAGTTGAAATAAATATGCTGGATACCTGATAGCTAATTTTCATTTAAGATTACTAAACATACTATCTTTATCGGTTTTTTACAATTTATATATAACCCTTGTAAGAAAATTTGTTGATGGTGTTAAGCGAATGATGCTTGATACTTCTCTAAATTATTCCTACATTTTACTAATTAATTTATCAGATTAAAACAAATCGATTGGAGAACAACAATGAAACAGATGACCAAAGCAAATCTCGAAGCGGCATTTGCCGGTGAAAGTCAAGCTCATATGAAATACGCTCTCTATGCTGAAAAGGCAGAAAAAGAAGGGCTACCGCAGGTTGCCAAATTATTCAGAGCAATATCGTATGCCGAGCGGGTACATGCCGCGAACCACTTGCGGGCGCTCATGAAAATCAATGATACAGCGTCAAATTTAGATGATGCCGCAGCCGGTGAGAACTACGAAATTACAGAAATGTATCCTGCTTTTGATGCAGTTGCAAAACTTCAGGATGAAAAAACAGCGATAAAGTCATTCCTTTATGCTATCGAGGCAGAAAAAATACATGAAGCAATGTATAAGAAAGCGAAGGAAGTAGTTGTTCACGGTAAAGACATCCAGGAATCCGACATCTACGTATGCCCGGTATGTGGTCATACTATAATCGGTATGCCCACGGATAAATGCCCAGTGTGCGGGTTGGCGAAAGAAAAGTATATAAAATTTTGATCGATCTAAAATCTGGTTAGAACTCCGATTTCTATCTAAGAATAAAACATGGTAAGAAATCGGAATTCTTGCTATGCTTTCTTATTCAAACATCTCCACATTTCCACCAGTGTGGATAAACAATATATTTTCTTTTGGTTTGAATATTTTTTGCTTAGCATAGTCGATTAATCCTGCCGCAGCTTTGCCGGTGTAAACGTGGTCTAAAACAATTCCTTCCTTCTCTGCAAAAAACTTTATGGCAGATTCACATGCTGATGTTCTCTCGCCGTATGCTGAACCCATGTATGAGTTATTGACAATAACATCCTTTTTATCAATAAATACGTGTCCCGAAGTGATGGATTCCCAAAGGAGTTTGCCCGTTTCATGTACAAGCTCAAATACTTCCTTAGAAAGTTGTTTTTTGGTCTTTGCTACTCCCATCCCAATAATTTTTCCCTGCCAGCGGGTAAGTCTTTTTCCAATAATTAATCCCGCTTGTGTTCCACCCGATGATGTTGCGTGTATAATTGTATTTATTATAACACCAAGCTGTTTGCAATCTTCAAGTATTTCAAAGAAAGCATTCACATATCCTAATACACCGATATGTGTTGAGCCGCCTACAGGCAGCCAATAGACTTTTCTCCCTTTTAATGTCAGTTCTTTCATAAGTTTTTTTGCTTTATTTTCCCATACATTCCAATCGTTGGAATTAACAAAATATATCTTTGCACCGAAAAGATTATTGAGTAAGAGATTCCCGGTTGGTTTCTCGGGCTTAATACCGCCAAGCACAAGATGGACATCAAATCCGAGCGTCCTCCCTGCTGCTGCTGCAATTCTACAAAAGTTTGATTGTACGGCGCCAACTGCGACGATTGTGTTTGCTTTCCGCTTGAGAGCATCTGCTATAAGAAAATCAAGCTTCCGGGTTTTGTTTCCTCCAAAACCGAATCCTGTCAGATCATCTCGCTTGCAATAAATGTTTCGCGATAACTCGGCAGATATATTTTTAAGTTTGTGAAGCGGAGTTGGAAGAAGTGATAAGGATATTTTCGGGAATTGTTCGAGGATGTCTTTGCCTGTTTTCATAAGACTACTTAATAGTCTCAATACATTTTAAAAATGGAGTAATATCCTCATCGTGGATATTTGATTCCACGTAGATTATTTGTGTCGGGGATGTTTCTTTGATAACTTTGACTACACCGTCAACAACCTTTTGAGAGTGTTTTTCCCCTTTAATCGGAGCGATCTCAGATTTTTTATAGAAATATCTCTTATCCTTTTCGTTTAAAAATTGAATTTGAGCGATCGTTATACTGCCTTTTGGAATTGAAATCGGTAAAATGTAAAGCGATGAAAATGTTATTCCATCGAATAAATCCTCCCAGACGGGGAAACCGTTTTGCAATCCTAATTTCCCGCGAACATATTTAATGTTGGTTATGT
Organism: Bacteroidota bacterium; assembly: GCA_030019075.1. Classification (GTDB taxonomy): domain Bacteria; phylum Bacteroidota; class Ignavibacteria; order UBA10030; family SZUA-254; genus JASEHD01. Next base: position 4,376 of record JASEHD010000067.1, on the reverse strand, counting down.
ATGGAAGATAAATTTCATTCATAAAGATTTTAGGCAAAAGAAACGCTTTGGCGTCTACTTTCCTGAGAATAATTTGCGACATATGTTTGGCAAGCGATTGTTCTTGGGAGGATCCACCATCGTTTGCAATCGAAATGTATAATCTTCCATGAGCGATTTTAATTTGATGAGGTGTATGTGAATAAAATTGTGTAATCGAGTCTGGGGCTGCATGATTACGTCGAGAGATTGAATATATCCCATATGCCGCTTCTTCATTTTTCATCTGATAAATCTCGATCCTGAAAGGATAGCCGTTCCAAAATATTTCCTGAACAAGAGCTTTCTTAAAACCATATTCAAGATACAAATCGGCGCCGCCATTGATGTATCCGTAGAGAGCCGTGCCTTGATAATATTCCAATCGTGTTATTTTTCCATCCGGAATATCTGCGGTCTTTATTTCAGGAATGACTGCTTGTGCGATTGCCAATTGAATCGAAAAGAGATAGAATAATGCTGTTGAATAAGTTATTCTCATGGTAATTCTATTTTCTTTAGCTCAATCTTATCGAGGTCGGCGACTCCAAGCTGAAGTTTCTGTGCTAACTCTAAGAAGATTCTTCCTTTTGGAGATTCCTCTTTCTGTATTTTTTCTTCGATTCGCTTCTTCAGGATGATATCATAACCAACCCTATCAACCGCTACGGGATCAGTGCCAATAAGAATGGTTTTATATTCTGTTATGAATTCTGGATTCGCGGCAGGACCTCCATTATAACACCCCTTAATTCCATCAACGATATTCAAAACAACTTTATCCCGCAATGGTGGAAAAGCACAAACCTCGGCAGTCGTCTCAGACCATAATTGTTTGTGGAGTCGGCCGGTATTCGAGATGCTGCCGTATGCAAGATTTTTCAAACACAATGTTATAGATGAGCCGGCATTCTTCAAAATTGGGATGTTGATAATTTTATCTACCTGTTGAGTAACGATTTTTGAGAAGTAAGAATGTTTTCCTTCGTTGATCATATATGGAAGCGTTTCTTCATCGTACTTATCTTCAACATCAGCCCAGTAGTACCAGTTTGTATCAATCATTTCTAAGCTGTATAATTTCCCCGTACTGTCGTGATACGAACCTTTGTTGTCTTTTCTCTCGGTGCCGATAATTTTAATTCCAGGGAAATTATTTTCTGTAAATCCCGCTTCATGCAGTTGATATTCTCTTCTGTCCCAGATGACAATATTTTTCTTTGGAATGCCCGCCTCTTCTAATTGTTGAATGATTGCCTTTACAATCTCGATGCTGGTTGATAGTAACGCACCTGCAACCGGATTAACTTTGAGTCCGATAATGTCTGTCGTATCAACAAACAATCTCCAAGCCGTTGTCGCCTCTTTCGCACCTGTCAGGGTTAACATTCCTTTCGTTAACATCTCGTCAATTGCGGTTTGCTGAAACTTATTTTCCACAATGCTTTTATCGTGATGAACCTGAACGACCCTTCCCGGAAATTTCCCGGGCATTGACATAGAATTGCGAGGATGCTTTTGCACCTCCTTTATATTTGTTGCTGGTTTTTCCGGCGGTGTATCCTGAGAGTAAACCCAATGTGTTGGCAGTGTAATAATTACGATTATCATAACTAATACTTTGTAATAATTCTTCAGAGTAAACATATAACCGTCCTTTTTGAATTAAATGTAATGAAATGAAAATAAGGAAATACTTTTTGAAATCAAATATTCAAAACGGGAACTCTTTACTGCTATCGAAAATCTCTTCTTGTTTTTTTACCTTTGGTTTTTGTGCCTGCAAATGGATTTGGTTTGCTTTGACGTAGATCGCTTTTCGCGGGGTCGTAGGGCAGGCAAATTCGCAAGCACCGCAACCAATACAAATGTCGTTATTAAGCTCTGGAATCTTTAGCTTTTCTTCATACTGAACCATGTAAACCGCCTTAGTAGGACAATGTTCTGAACAAGCCGAGCAAGCTTTTTTCCGTGCAACGACAACGCAATCATCTTTCACAAAAACAGTTTTACCAATCTGGATTATTTTTTTGGCTTCGGCTTCAACAGGAAGAATCGCACCGCTGGGACAAATCTGACTGCAGAGTGTACACTCGTAATTGCAGTAACTTACTGTGTAATTCATCCTCGGCTGGAAAATCCCGGAAATCCCGTAATCGAATAATGATGGATAAAGCACCTGAGTAGGGCAAACGCTTACGCATGAGTGACAAGCCGTGCATAAACTTGAAAAATGGTTTACGCTTCTGGAACCAGGCGGTGTAACAGGATATTTTTTATTTTCAATATAACCACTTGTCGATGCTGCGGTTGTATTGCTCGACGCGAATGCAGGCACTGCGAGACCAATCGCGGGTGTTGATATTTCTTTAATAAATTGTCTTCGCAAAGGGTTATATTTTTCTGGAGATGCTGCCAAACGATATCGTGCGTACGTTACACTCGATTGAGGACAGGATTTGATACAATTAAAACAACCCACACATGCACTAAAGTCAACTAATTTCGATGCACTCTCGATGCAATTTGCTTTACAAACCTTCTCGCATGCGCCGCAATCATTGCAGGTATTTTCATTTATGACAATTTTATAGAGTGAGATACGAGACATCAATCCTAATAATGCACCAGCGGGGCAGAGTGAGTTGCAAAACAATCTTCCATGTTTATACGATAGGTAAACAATAACACCTAAAAAAGTGGCAGGCACGATCATTACACTGAGATCAATCTTTCTCACTGGGATATTATAAAAGAAAAATATTTGAAACTTGCCAAAGATTTCAGCCAACACATTGTTCGCTAACGTCATTAACGGCTCGAATAGATTAGTTACAATCCTGCCGAAGCTGCTAAACGGTTCGAATAAGTTTAAGAGTGTCATGCTCCCCGCCACTGTGAGGATGGTTGTTATGATCAGGAGTAAATAATGGAAGATGAATGGCGGCTTGACATATTTGAAATGCTTCCTTCGATTGATTTTTTTACTGAAGCGGATAATAAAATCTTGAAAAGTCCCGAGCGGACAGAGAGTTGAGCAGTATATGCGTCCGAATGCAAATGTCAGAACAATTACTACAGCCAGCCCAATCGTTGTAATGCTGACGTAGAAAAATATTTTTAATAAAGATGGAATAAATTGCAGTGAAACGAGAGAAACATTAATCGACTCAGGAATGCTGTTGCGTGGATCGAGAAACAGCAGGCAAATAGGTACAAAGAAGAGAATCGAAACGGCGACGCGTATCAGCTTTAACTTTTCCAGCTTAAAACTACTCACACGGTGATGCGATTAATTTTTAATTTATCCAAATCTTTCCTGCCTATTTTCATATCAGCAGCGATTTGGATGTGATCGATATCCTCCGGTTTCATCCCAAACAATTTTGCAGCCGCAGCATCAACGGCAACGATGTCGGTAGAGATTAATTGAGACTTCATTGAAACAACATCTTCTACCGAAACACCACGAGGACCATTTGTCTTCATAACATAATAAGCATCGACTATATTCAGGTGAGGTTTTCGATAGGTTGCAAAATCAGCTATACACTGATGGAGGTCATTGCGGTGCCAGTATTTTCTATCCCAAACGTTTCCCATCAGGTTTTTCATAGCAATAGTCAATGTTGTTCCGCTGTGACTTTTAAGTATTGGAACATTGATAAATACATCTGCACCGAGGATGACTTCATGCTCTTTCGCAGTCTTGAGAGATTTTCCATTCGGAATAGAAACTGTCTGGTAGTAACTTTCGCTGTTGCCCGGAACGATTTTTCCGCCGGCTTCTTTTACCGCTTTCTCTATGCCGCTGTTCTTGTAGCATCTTTGCCATTCATCACACGTATGGTCAACAACGTACACTTCTTTTGCACCGGCATCGATGCAGTGTTTAATGATTCTTGAAATTAACTTTGGGTGAGTATTACCTGCTCGTTCAGGTACAACGTCCCAGCCAATATTTGGTTTAACAACAACTTTTTGCCCTTTCTTTATAAATTCTTTCATGCCGCCAAATGCCTCGATGCCTTTATCGAACATAATGTCCGGGTTGCCGCCTTTAATGGCGACGAGATCATACGAATGCGGTTGGTCGGCAAATAATTCACTGTATTTTCCTGTAGCAAAGTATGCTCCGATGGTTACCGAAGCACCGAAACCTTTTTTGAAAAATGTTCTACGATCCATAATGTCCTCAAATAATACTATCTGGTTATTGAATGATTATTAACAATCTAATTTTCTTCCAAGAGAATGTCAAGTATTTGAAATATAAATTTTATATTCTGATATTATGATACATAGACTTCTGAAAAATAAAATTAATGTCATGGTGAGCCTGTCGAACCATGACATTT
>JASEHD010000066.1:5738-17739 GCA_030019075.1 Bacteroidota bacterium | reverse complement strand
TTTGTGTTAATTCATTAAAGATACCAATTTTTGTCATTTTGCGTAACATCAGTTAATAATTATTTTTTCAAAGTACTTCAAATCGTATACAGGAAAAATCTCTCTTGGCTTGATTGTCGGATACGGTTCACTAATTAAGCCATTTTTTATTCTTGCTCCTATCTCCCTCATAATCTGGATGATATTGAATAAAACAGCATTGAAAGAAATCATCAGCACGATTTCAATTGTTAGTATCGTTACCGCACTAACTATTTCACCATGGCTGATAAGAAACATTTCGGTATTTAATGAACCGAAGCTTTCATCTAACGGTGGCATCAATTTCTGGATCGGTAACAACGCCGATGCAACCGGTGGCTTTCGATTTCAGTCGGCAAATAATCCAATCGATAGCATCTCTAATGAAATGGATCGCGACCGCATCGGATACCAATTAGGAGTGAAATTCATTAAAGAACAACCAATCAAAGCTATCACTTTGTTGCCTAAAAAACTTGCCTATCTTTTTTCTTCGGATAGTCCATATATAATTTCGTTAATCAATCGAGAACCTCATTCACCATCTAAAATATATGCGACACTTTACAGGGAAACACCTATTTTACTCCATGTTTTAATAAATATCCATTATTTATTTTTTATGATTATGGGAATCATAGGATTTCATTTCTTGCCCAAAGATAAAAAGCGTAGATTTCAATTGATATTAATAATTATTGGATACTGGATCATTGTTCATTTGATTTATTTTGGCAGTCATAGATTTCATTATCCACTAATGCCATTTTTTGTTCTTGCCACGACATCGTTCCTTTTAAATAGGAAAAACATTTTCCCTGTTACAGATCGTCGATACATCTTTTCTTGTGCGATATTAATTATTATTTTCCTCGCCATTCTCACTGCGGAAGTCTTCACGGCCATCACACGATCTAATTTGTGATATTTTTCTCAGATACTGAGAGTATTGTATCGTTATCAATTAACAGAACTTTTTCTTGAAATTAACCAAATACTTTAATATATTTCAATAAATAACATTTTACCATGGAGAATAATAATGAATAAAAATATTTTAATCTTAACAATTTTAAGTATAATCCTTGTTTTTTCAGCGTTTGCCCAACCTAAAATAAAAGCAATCCCCGGAATTAACCTCGAATTAGGAGATCGCATCCAGGGACAAAAAGCTGAACAAATTGTAAATATTGTAAATGAAGGCACAGACACATTAATAATTTTAAATGTGAAAGCACAATGTGGATGCACTGCAACACTATTAGATAAAAAAGAGCTTGGTCCTGCTGATTCAGCAAAATTATCAATTACTTTCGATACTCAAAACCAAGGACCTGGAAAAGTTTCCAAACAGGTGTACATAACATCGAATGATACAACAAATCCCAAGCTTACTGTAACGTTTTCAGCAAACGTAGTTCAGGTGCTCAAGCTCAACCCGACGTCCTTAACTTTCGATAACGCCAAAATAGATACTCCTATTACCAAATTAATTACGATAACGAATCCTTCCCCAACTCAAGGTATAAAAATTTTATCGGTTAATTCAAAATTCGAGAACCTTAAGGTTACACTAATGAAAAATTCACTTATGCCTGGTGAAGAAACTCAGCTTCAAGGTATTTTCACTCCTACGAAAACCGGAACTAACAATGGGATAATCGAAATAACAACCGACCACCCGTTACAGAAAAAATTTGACATCAAAGTTTATTCATGGGTTAACAAAAAGTAGATAATTAATCTATGAAATTATTCATCCAACTGCTCTCGCTGGGGATATTATTCCCAGCCGTTCTCTTGTGTCAACCTAAAGTCTCTCTTGTTGGCGATTCGAATCTCGACTTCGGAGAGACTACGAACTTCAGTGAGGTAAAGCGAATAGTTACAATAAAAAATATCGGGACCGACACGCTCATTATTTCAAACGTCAGTTCAAGCTGCGGCTGTACTGCCGCCTTGATGTCTAACGATCACATCCCCCCTAGTGACAGTGCAGCACTTTCAATAACATTCGACGCTAAACAGTTCAGTGGCAAAATTCGGAAGACAGTTACCATGCAGACGAACGATACATCACGTCTTCGTGTCGAGATTGGATTTACTGCCAATGTTGTTCGATATCTTGAGCTTAGTCCTGAATATTTATTCCTTCGTACTGTAAAAGATTCAGCAACTTCACAGACAATAACAATAAAGAATGTCGGGAAGGAAACTGTGAAATTTCTTTCAGTCACTTCTTCAATAGATGAACTGGTAACAAATCTTTCAAATAACGCAGTCGATCCTGGTGAAGAAGTAACACTAAGTACGATGATAAAACCTACAACAACCGGGACAATTACTGGAAATATCGAAGTTAAAACTGACCATCCCAAAATACCATCTTTTACTGTAAGATTTTTTGCTTGGGCAAAAGAAGATAAAAAAACAATTAATTAACTAAATCAAAAAATAATATTGGAGAAATATTATGAAAGTTAGATACATTGCAATATTGACGTTACTGCTTATCTCAGTCGGTGTCTTGTTTCCGAACGGTTTGAGCTTAAACAGTATTGGTCCAAAAAGTCTTGGAATGGGTGGAGCGTTTGTCGGTTTAGCAAATGATTATTCTGCCGTCTACTGGAATCCCGCTGGGCTGACACAAATGCAAAAGAATTTTGTAGGTGTGTTTGCAACCGACATCATTCCGATGGGAACATATAAAAATACCCTTGCTAATATTGATGCGAAGACTAAAACTAATCACTATATCTCACCAAACCTAATGGGTTACTATCATTGTGAGCTTGTAGAGAATTTAATATGGGGACTTGGTGTCTACCTCCCTGCTTGTCTCGGGACTGAATGGGATGGGAATGATTTGAAAAATCTGACAGGTACAAAAGATTTCGAATGGATGAGTAAGATCGGAGTTGTTAACATTTCACCCGCCCTATCTTACAAGTTCTCAGATCAATTCTCGGTTGGTGCAGCGTTTAATATTTTCTATGGAATGTTCGACATGAAACGACCAGCAGACATGGGTCCATTAGGAGTTCATCAATACACTGAGAGTTCTACCGGTTTCGGATATGGTGTTACAGTTGGGGCTTTAGCCAAAGTTCATGAGATGATCAGCGTTGGTGCTTCATTTAGAACGAAAACAGATGTTAAGATGAGTGGTTCTGCAGAAAACCCCGGAATGTCTTCAATTCCGGGTTTGGCTCCTCCTGAAAAGAGCGATTTTGATCGAGATGTTTCTTGGCCCATGTGGATTGCTGGCGGTATTGCTGTTCGACCAATGGACGGCTTAGCAGTTACAGCCGATGCTCAATTCAGTCAATGGTCTAAGAGTGAAGATGAATTTACTACAGAATTCAAAGATGCAAAATGGATGACAGCTTTAACTCCCAAAGGTGAAAACAAGTTTATCTTGAAGTGGAAAGATGCCATGCAAATTAGATTTGGTGTTGGTTATGAGGTTAATGAAGATTTAAATTTACGGGCAGGTTACTACATCGATCCCGCACCTGCACCAGATTCAACATACAGCATACTCTTCCCGAGTATCAGTTATAATACTTTCACACTTGGTGCGGGTTATAAATATAGCGATTTTATTTTTGATCTTGGTCTTGAATATCTTATAGGTAAAGACAGAGAAATCACCGCTGCTATTAATCCCACAGCATCTGGAACGCACGGTATGAATATATTTGCAATTAGTTTCGGAGCGGGTTACGAATTTTAATTTATCAATGATAGCTGCATTTCCAGATTTACATGTAAAATAACTGGTTGATACAATACTTTATCCAAGAATCCCGTCTCGTATTTATCGAGATGGGATTTATTTTCCCCCGACACTCCTCTCCCCTAACTAATAAACTTCTTTCAAAATATATTTTCCGTTTGCAATGTCAACAAAATTATATTATAATTAAAATGTCCCAATTATCACGTTTTATCAGTTCTTCAATATATTCCTTACACTAAATATTTTTTTTAGAAAAAATTATCATGAAAATTAACATCGAAATAACAAAGAATCCAAAACCAAAGCCGGATCAGAAGAATCTCGGCTTTGGAAAGTATTTCACCGACCACATGTTCATAATGGATTATTCTGAAAGTAAGGGATGGCATGATCCACGGATTATTCCATATCAACCGCTTTCTCTCGATCCTGCAACCTCAGTGTTCCACTACGGTCAGGCAATATTTGAAGGAATGAAAGCATATCTTTCGGTTGAAGGGAAAATTTTACTCTTCCGTCCAGAAAAAAATATGGAACGAATAAACAGCAGCAACGATCGTATGTCGATGCCGCCGATAGATGTTGACTTCGGAGTCGAAGCACTTAAGACACTGGTGAAATTGGATAAAGATTGGATACCTACTGCCGAAGGAACTTCCTTATACCTCCGCCCTTTCGTTTTTTCTACCGATCCATTGCTCGGAGTAAGAGCATCGAACACTTATAAATTCATAATAATTTTATCACCTGTTGGAGCGTACTATCCTCAGGGAATATCTCCTGTAAATATTTATGTCGAGCCGGAATATGTACGCGCCGTGCGTGGAGGAACCGGGTATGCAAAAGCCGCCGGTAATTATGCAGGCAGTATGAAAGCCCAATCGATTGCTGCGAAGAAGGGTTACGTTCAGGTACTCTGGCTCGACGGTGTGGAAAGAAAATATATCGAGGAAGTCGGTGCCATGAATGTCTTCTTCAAAATCAAAGGTGAAGTGGTAACACCTCCACTTGAAGGCAGCATACTTCCAGGTATTACACGGGAATCGGTAATATTTCTCCTCAAACATTGGGGCATGAAGGTCAGTGAAAGAAAAATTTCAATCCATGAGCTTCATGAAGCATATAAAGTAGGTGAATTAGAAGAAGCATTCGGGACTGGAACAGCCGCTGTTATTTCACCAATCGGCGAATTAAGTTGGAACAACAGCAGGATGGTCATCAATAACAACATGACCGGTGAGATTGCACATAAGCTTTATGATACACTGACAGGAATTCAATACGGTCGGCTCAAAGATGAGTTTGGCTGGACGCTAGAAATAAAGTAGAATCATTGAACAATTTATTTTCATAAAATCAGATTTCGATACCACTCGCAGAGCGGATACCTCATTGTACGCTGGGGCTGCTGGATTGCGTGACACAGAGAACCTAAATAAAAATAGGATAATTCCATACACCATCTTCATAAATTAATGAACCTCTCAACCGAAATCTTCAATGGTGAGCCGGTTGTGCTTAAGAAAATGTGGTATGCATCCTTCAATTCTCCGATATCCCCGCTCGCTCCTTGGTACAGTTATAACATTTTGTTTCGATGAGCTTATCTCACCTATAAGAAATACAAACCCCGCATCGAAATAATCGGAGCGGGGTTTGTTGTTAAACGAATCTATTACTATCGAGTTTTATCTGTCAAGTGATACGTTCGCAGCTTGAAGTCCTTTCGGACCGCGCTCTACCTCGAATTCAACTTTATCGCCTTCTTCGAGATTTTTATATCCATCACCTGCGATGGATTTAAAATGGACGAAAACATCTTCTCCACCGTTGCGTGATATGAAGCCGAAACCTTTGGCTCCGTTAAACCATTTGACTGTTCCTTTTTCCATGGAACTATCCTTTCTTCTTCCCGATTGAACGGGATGTGTATTATTGTAAAAGTGTACGCCGAGAACCGTGTTTCTATGATCTGGATGCTGCATATAGATTATTCGTTGCTGTGTTTACGAATGCTGGCGTTTTTTATCTTGAAAGATACAACTGGTACATCAGCAGGTGCTTAAAGCGGGCGAATACTGCAATAAACGGGGTCAGTAAAACTATCCCTAAGGGATTTTCTAACGGTGTACTGTTATATAATCTGTATCATTTGCAAATATGAAAAAAAACCTTTTCTTTGATGTGCCGTATAACTTGACAAACACTTCTAACACTTAACTACATTATCAGGTAATAATATGAAATATAAAATTCTTTTTCTTCTTCTTTTCTTCGGAATCATGACGACAGCGTGTCTTAGCCAGATAGAAAATGCTAAAAAAGTTATCGAAGCTTATGTGGATGCATTTAATAGCGGAGAAGCCGCCATGCGTAATTTCTTAACTGATAATATCTCTAATGCTTCGCTCGAACAACGACCTGTTGAAGTGCGGCTTTCCATCTATAAACAAATGCGAGACAATATGGTAAAGCTTACATTGCATGAAATTCGGGAGACGACAAAGACTGCTATCACTGCTTTTATGCACACAAAAAAAGATGAATGGTTTCTATTCACATTCGAACTGGAGCAGCAATCACCAAACAAAATTATCGGAATCCGGATCGAGAATATAGATGAACCGGAATCAACTACTGCACCTAAGGTGAAAGAAATTGTAGCACTCCAATCGGTTACACAATTCCTTGATGAGAAGACTAAGAAAGATGAATTCTCGGGTACAGTTCTCATTGCGAAGAATGGGAAAGCAATCTTCAAGCGGGCGTTCGGCATGGCAATTAAAGAGTTTAAGTTCAAAAATACTCCTGATACTAAATTCAACCTCGGTTCGATCAATAAAATTTTTACTCAGATCGCAATAGGTCAGCTTTATGAAGACGGCAAGCTTTCATTTAGCGATCCTATCATTAAATATCTACCCGACTATCCGAACAAAACAGCCGCAGAAAAAGTGACCATCCGCCATATGCTTGATATGTCCTCAGGTGTCGGGGATTTCTTCGGTGAGAAATTCGATAACACACCGAAAGATAAATTCCGGACGATCAGTGATTTTCTTCCGATGTTTGCCAGCGACTCGTTGAGATTCGAACCCGGATCGCAAAAGCAGTACTCCAATGGCGGTTTCATTGTGTTAGGGGCGATCATCGAAAAAGCATCCGGTCAAAGTTATTACGATTATGTGAAAGAGCATATCTTCAAACCTGCCGGCATGTCGAATACAGATTCGTACGAGGCGGATATCCCCGTTTCAAATCTCGCTGAAGGGTATACACGCGAAGAAACTGACAAACCATGGAGAAAAAATATTTACACTCGACCTGCACGTGGAAGCTCAGCTGGCGGCGGCTACTCGACTGCCGAAGACTTGCTGAAGTTTACGATTGCACTTGAGAAAAAAACATTCTTTCAAAATCCTGATACATGGAATTTACTGCGAGGTGAACCGTCTGGCCAAATTGCTGGGCAGCAAGATGGAATAGGAATTTTCGGTGGTGCACCGGGAATAAACGCAGGTGTTGAAACGAAAATCGGGAAAGGTTACACAGCTATTGTTATGTCAAATTATGATCCGCCAACAGCAGTAAACGTGATGAAGAAAATTCGTGGAATACTAAAAAATATAAGATAATCAAACTCTCCTCCCGTAAGCTGTCGGGTACCACTTAACGCGGTAAATATCAATCTTGTCTCAATTCCAATAATTTAAACATTGCGACGTAGCATCCGTAGCCGAAGACGGCAGAATAGCATTAGATATGCTGAAAAGGGACGACACCCCACACATTGCAATCATGGATTGGATGATGCCGAACCTCACAGGTATAGAAGTATGCCGCCACATGAAGGAAAGTTCAAGAGCGGTTCCACTATATATCATAATGCTAACAGCATCCCGAACAGGAACAGAGGATGTAGTTGCCGCACTCGAAGCCGGCGCAGATGATTTTATAATGAAACCGTTCGAGTCTCCCGAATTGCACGCACGAATACACGCAGGTGAAAGAATTGTCAATCTCCAGTTACAACTTCAACAAAACATCAAAGAGCTGAAGAGCTGCAGAATGCTTTGGCAGAAGTAAAAACACTAAACGGTTTACTCCCTATTTGCGCGTGGTGTAAAAATGTGAGAAACGATAACGGTTACTGGCAGAATGTGGAATCGTACGTGAAGGAACACACAAAAGCTGATTTCAGCCACGGTATATGTCCTGATTGTAAAGTGAAATATTTTCCACAAGCAATCAATCAAAGCACACCGGTTGAAAAATCGAATTAAGAAGTTTCGGAACTCAATAGCGACCCTGCTGAAAAATATCGAGTGATACTACTTCAACTCGCTTGGAAACTATTATTTGATCAAGATTGACCAACCTGACATTTCTTGATTAATGATATACTTTTTCTTATCTTACCGACACTAAAATGCAACAATAATAATCAATCCAAGCGATAAATCAATATTTAAACTACCCTCACATCGAAAGGAGTAATCTAAAATGAAGTGTAAAAAACTCTTCTGGGTTATTGTCTTAATATTTTATTGTGTCAACTTTCTCCAATCACAGGAATTGAATACACCACTACCAATCGATTCTAACGTAACAATTGGCAAGCTGGAAAACGGTCTCACTTATTACATCCGTTACAATAAAAAACCGGAGCAACGTGCGGAACTACGGCTTGCAGTGAATGCCGGTTCCATTTTGGAAGACGACGATCAAAAAGGACTTGCGCATCTTGCCGAGCATATGGCATTCAACGGCACAAAGAATTTTAAAAAGCAAGAACTGGTTGACTATTTAGAGTCAATCGGTATGCGCTTCGGTCCCGAATTGAATGCCTACACAAGTTTCGATGAAACAGTTTACATGCTTACGATTCCAACCGATAAAGATTCGATTGTCCAAAAAGCATTTCAAGTACTTGAAGACTGGGCATTCAACGTATCTTACGACTTAGTTGAAATTGATAAAGAGCGAGGTGTTGTTATTGAAGAGTGGCGGTTAGGTCGCGGCGCAGAGATGCGTATGATAGATAAACAGTTCCCCATCCTTTTCAAGGATTCACGTTATGCTGAGCGATTGCCGATCGGTAAAAAAGAAATTTTAGAGAGCTTCCCGCATGATAGACTTATTCAATTTTACAAAGATTGGTATCGACCTGAACTGATGGCTGTGGTTGCTGTGGGCGATTTCGATAAATCAAAAATTGAACGGCTTATTAAAAAACACTTCTCAAATATCTCATCGGGCAGGATTATTAAATCACGTCCCATCTTTACCGTTCCGGATCACAAAGAACCTCTTTTCGCAATTGCATCCGATTCTGAAGCAACGATGTCGAGAGTGGGTATCTATTATAAACATCCATTGGAAAAAGAAAATACTGTCGGCAATCTAAAAAAAGGATTTATAAGAGAATTATATGATGAGATGTTAAATAACCGATTGAATGAGCTGACAATTCAAGCAGATCCTCCATTCCTATATGGATTTTCAGCAAGCAGAAGATTTGTCAGAACAAAAGATATTTATATGCTCAGCTCTGCCGTAAAAGACAATGGTATCGAGCGGGGATTGGATGCACTTTTAACCGAAGCTGAACGTGTTAGAAGATTCGGTTTTACAGCATCAGAGCTTGAGCGGCAAAAAACCGATTTACTGCGGAAGAAAGAACAAGCATTTAACGAGCGCGATAAAACCGAATCTCGGAATTTTGTCTATCAATATGTTGATAATTTCTTATCTGAAGAACCGATCCCGGGAATTGAAAACGAATATACACTTTGCAAAGTATTGATACCAACTATTACATTGGATGAAGTCAACAAACTTGCAAGTGAACGTATTACCGACGATAATCGGGTTGTGATGGTGAATGCACCGCAAAAACAAGGGGTGAAGATACCAATTGAACAAGAGTTGCTATCAACCTTTACTGCGGTTAGTAAGAAAGAGATAACAGCGTACGAGGATAAAGTATCGAACGAACCACTCGTTGAAGCTCCTCTCCTACCTGCAACGGTTGTGGAAGAAAAAGAAATGAAGGAAATAGGCGTTATCGAGTGGAAGCTATCGAACGGTGTTCGGGTAATTCTCAAACCGACAGATTTTAAAAACGATGAAATCCTTTTTACAGCGTTCAGCCCGGGTGGAAGCTCGCTGGTGAATGACAAAAATCATATTGCAGCTTTGACTGCACCACAGATTATGCAAGAATGCGGCGTTGGAAATTTCGATCAAATCACTTTACAAAAAATGCTTCAGGGAAAAATCGTAAATGTCTATCCATACATAAATGAATATGAGGAAGGATTCGGAGGAAGCTGTTCTCCTAAAGATGTAGAAACGATGCTACAGTTGATTTATCTTTACTTTACAGCTCCTCGCCTGGACAGTACAGCATATCTCTCATATCAAGATAAGATAAAAGGATATTTGCAAAACAGAAGTCTTCGGCCTGAAACCGCATTCGAAGATACGGTACAGGTAACTTTAGCTCAGTACCATTTCCGGGTGCGCCCATGGAATGTAACGATGGTTGATGAATTTAATCTACAGAATTCATATAATATCTTCCGCGATCGATTTGCGGATGCAAGCGACTTTACTTTCGTGCTGGATGGAGCGTTCAAAACAGAAGAAATTAAACCTGTCGTTTTAACTTACCTCGGCGGATTACCATCAAAGCAACAGAAAGAGAATTGGAAAGACGTTGGAATTACGCAAGCTAAGGGTGTAATCGCTAAAACAGTAAAGAAAGGAATTGAACCGAAGAGTCAGGTGAGAATGGTTTTCACTGGATCTTTCGAGTGGACACGGGAAAATCGTCATGCAATACAATCGATGACAAGCGTTCTGAGAATTAAACTCCGTGAAGCTCTAAGAGAAGAGAAAGGCGGAACATATGGTGTGGGTGTGAGTGCATCAACTTATAAGATTCCAAAACCCCAATACCGCATCTCGGTTAGCTGGGGCTGTTCACCTGACAGAGTTGACGAACTTGAAAAAACGGCAATGGAACAGATCGACAGCTTGAAGAAGTATGGCGTATCAGATATCTATATTACCAAAGTTAAAGAATCTCAGCGGCGTGAGCGTGAAGTCAGTTTGAAAGAAAATCGGTTTTGGCTTAACTCTTTGCAATCCGCCTACACATACAACGAAGACCCGCTCGATATTCTTAAATACGACCAGCTAATAGAGAAAGTCAGCTCAGATTTGGTACAGCAAGTTGCACAAAAATATTTCGATATGAATAATTATATCAAGGTCGAACAATATCCGGCTGATAAGTAAACAATTAATTAGCTGTTCTTGTTTGATATTGCTTGTTTATCTAAATTGATTGCCGTATATTTTCATTACGATGAATACCAAGCCAATGAACTTTATTCTGATTATTTGAGGAATCTATGAAAAAGCAGACCATTGCAACCTTGATACTACTGATTATGTTCTTAGTACTGTTGCTTCATGATACAGGTTCGAGTCAGAATTTTTGGCAGAACGTCGGGTTACCAAACGATACTATTTTAACAATCGCATCGGACAATATCGGGAATGTTTTCGCCGGGACTTCATCGCAGGGTATTTTTATTTCCACAGATGACGGTGGAACTTGGAATCAAAGTAATACGGGAGTAACGCATCCCATCAGCTTCATCGCAATTAACGATAGCGGATATATTTTTACGGCAACCCAGGGAGATGGTGTACTTCGCTCTATGGATAATGGCATATCATGGACAAAATTAACGAACGGTTTACTTGATTTAAATGTCAAACCAATAGCGTTTAATCCTCGAGGTGATATATTTGTGGGAACAACCTCGGCTTACATTTTCCATTCAACAAACTTTGGTGATAATTGGTATCAAAGATTTGCGGGTTTACCGGTTAGTTATGTATCCGCTCTAACTATAAATGATAGTGGAATAATCTTCGCAGGTATCATCGGTACGAATGGAATTTTTAAATCAACAGATAACGGTGCGCACTGGGTACAAACAAGTATGACAGTTTCATATCGAGTACATTCACTCGCGATTAATGATAGCGGTTACATGTTCGCCGGCACCGCGGAGCTTGCTAACGGAATATATCGCTCAACGAATAAAGGTAAGAATTGGTTACAATCAGGTTTAACAGGTATGAGTATTTGGCAGCCATGTGCGTTTACCCAGGATAGTATCGTATACACAGCAACTCGTGACAGCGGTGTGTACAAAT
>JASEHD010000066.1:0-5728 GCA_030019075.1 Bacteroidota bacterium | reverse complement strand
AATGGAAATACATGGGAACAATTTAATAGTACCGGGCTGACAAATCGTGCAACTAATCAGGTTATTCTTACGAGCAGGGATTATCTTTTTGTCGGAACGATGGGAGGCGGAATTTTTAGGAGCGTTCTACCAATAACTTCGGTAATCGATCACGAACAATTACCAGAAAGAATTATTCTCTGGCAAAATTATCCAAACCCATTTAATCCGAGTACAACAATTAGATTTGAGCTGCCAACAGAATCGTTTGTTACACTCAAAGTGTATAATTTGCTTGGGAAAGAAGTTGCAACGTTAGTAAACGAAGCTAAGAAAATGGGAAGATATGAATTTCAGTGGGACGCTACAGGATACCCGAGCGGTTTATACTTTTATCGGCTGACAACGAATAATTTTATACAGACAAAGAAATTACTTTTAATCAAATGATTTTAAGAGTAAATAAGTTTCGGATATCTGTATCCACCCTCAACCATCTCTTGTGTTTCCTTATACCTCTGTACATATTGGCCACAATTACTCCCGATATAATTTTCTTCTAACTCACCAATACTTAGGATCACCTCATAACCAGCTCCCTGCAGCTTGCTAAAGATTTCATGATTTTTCTGCGTCGGTAATACTGAAAGAATATTATTTTTCTTTGCCTTGTAGGTAGGATTAACGGGTGTTATTTTTATTATGAATAATTCCGGATCAAAATACCGAAGGAGAATATTTTCATCAACCTGCATCCCCACTGCTAATGCAAAGTTTAGCGTAATTTTTCTATCACCGGGTTCGTGGAATCGTTTCCCATATGCCGCCATCATCTGGAAATCCCAGCATTTGGTTGGTATCAGCCAACGTCTCATCTGTTCATCGGTGGTATGAATTGAAAACTGAAATTGGAAATTACTCCCGTAATATTTCTTTTTTATCTCCAATAGTCGTCCAAAAAACTTATCGGTTCCAATCGGAGCAATTGTCGAGAACGATGGCAACAATCCGGGTGCTTGATATTTTATAGGCAGTATTTCAAGAACGTCTAAAACATTATTGTTGAATGACGGTTCGCCCATACGTGCAAATTGTATCTTGAATTTTTCAACAGGAATGATACCGTTTGAGAAACGATTTGCAATTAAGTGTTCTATCTGGGCAAGCATTTCTTCTGCGGTCAGTTTGCCTTCGTAAGCCCCCCCAGCGTCACAGAAGCGGCAATCAACAGGACAGCCGTACAACATTGAGATACACAATATCCATTTCTTTTCAATAGGATATGGTGGCTGAAGTGATTCTGCAAACTCTACCAACTTACCGGTTTCAGTTTCAGCAACATACACTACGGCGATGTCATCACGACCTGTTTTTTCAATTACTTTCATCAGTTTTCATCTCTCAAGTGTTGATATATTTTCATCGCTGCCATTACACCATCGCCCACAGCGATTGCCGTTTGCCTATAAATATTGTTTTTCACATCACCGATCATATATAACATACATTCATGTTTAAGATATTCGATATTAGATGTCAGATGTTCGCTCATAAAATCTAAGCATGGCTCCCTGCCGATAGCGATAAGCAAATAGTCGGCAGTAATTTCAAAATCTTTTTTCAAGTCATGACAAGACAAAATCAATGACCCATTTTTGTATCTGATACTTTGAATCCGAGTGTTACCAAGATACGTAATTTTGTTGGATTTATTCGTTCTCTTCCATAAAAGCGGCAGGCATTTTATATTTCTCCCGCGATTTAGAATTATACTTTTATTCCCTTGTCCGGCAAGATTCAGTGCATAATCGAAAGCTGTGTCACCCCCTCCGATGATTGCAATGTTTTTCTTAGAAAGTTTTGTTAATGGATAAACATCATAAAATATTTTATTAGCGATCTTTGCAGTTATATCCGGATGATGAAATTGTTTTGGCTTTGTACCAGATGCAATGACAACAATTTTGGCACTTATTTTCTTCTTACCGGTTTTAATGATGAATTTATTATAATTGAAATCGACAATTTTCACTTCATGATATTGAACCGTAACTCCATATGAATCAATATGTTTCTGAAGAAGATATACAAGTTCATCACCTGCAATACCTATAGGAAACCCGGGGTAATTCTCAACCAAATTTGCATTCTTTAGCAATCCACCGATGCGATCTTTTTCGAAAACAACAGGTTCAATCCCATAACGTTTTAATTGGATGGCGGCAGCGATACCCGCAGGTCCTGCCCCAATAATTACGACTTCTTGAACTTTGTTAGTCATTCTGTTTGATTGCGTTTTTTATTTCTTCAACATAAACCGGCAGGGCAAAACCATCGGCAAGGTTAAGCAGACTTGCGTTATGAAAAATGATATTATCGGACGCGGTTCCATCTATGGTGAAAAACACTTCGAAGCCGCGCATGAATGCAGAGCGTGCGGTCGTCTCGCAGCAAAGATGTGTCATCACTCCGGTGATAACAATTTGTTTTACTTTCCGCTTACGTAAAACATCTTCAAGCTTGGTTTTGAAGAAAGCATCATACTGTGACTTTTTTATTACAGGTACTTTGTAAAGTGTAAGCGCTGGTATAATCTCGCTCATCGGATCATCCTTGACGATTAAATCACCCCACCAGGTCGACATAAGTTTTGCGTCATTTTTAGTATTGATGTGTCTGGTAAATATTATAGGTAAACCGTGCATGGAGTATTGATGTGCAAGTTGTTTTATTCGGGGAATTATCTTTTGGGCTGCTGGAATATAAGCATGTGATTCCTTCTCAAGAAAATACCTCTGCATATCAATTATCAAGAGAGCAGAATCTTCAGGCATGAATATGATCTTTCGTCTCACACGGTATTTCTCTAATTGCTTTTGAATCGTCATTACTTTTCTGCAATATAATTTAAGTTTTGGTTATTATAATTGTTCGGATTGTGGATTTTGGATTTGATCAACGAGGGTTACAATATATTGGGTATCATATGCACGAAAGTTTTTAATATACCTCAAGGAATAATTATGTCTCTAGCTTGAACAAATTGTTTAACTCCCTCTATCAATTTTGAACGCTCATCCGAACAAACAAAAATAATATCAGGATATTCTTTTTTCGCAATTAAGTATGCTGAAAGTTGGGTCAAATCAAAAATATTTGGAATCCACACTTTTTCAAGAATAGTAATAGCTTCTTCTATCATTTCTTCGGTAAATGCTATTCTTTGCATTTGGAGAATGTCAGCTGCAAATCGGCTGGTAAGAGTATTGAAGTCTTCTTCAGTTATAGGATTGTCCTGTTGGAGAGGATATTTTCGCAGACGATAAAAAACCTTGCGTATCTCGATGATAGCAAGGTTTAAATAAAATAACTCACTTTTATTTTCAAAGAGTCTGTTAACTATATCAGAGCCAGCTTCAACCTTATAACGTTTTAAAAATGCACTCGTTTCAAGAAAATACTTTTGCATTTATTCATTATCTCTTTCCTCTGATAAGAGCTTTGATAATGATGGTAATTTCTTTGTTATTTCCCACACATTTTCTATTGTAGGTGCAACTGTAGCCATTTCCTGCATTGCTTGATTTAACTCTTCATGACCGAATAACGGATCGGTAAACCTTAGAGGTAAAACAAATCTTGTTTCAGCTTTAGTAGGATTTTGCTCTAATATATCCTCGAAAGAAAATCTTAAATGTCCTTCCCACTTATCCAATTTCTCCCATTTTATTATATTTTTACTGGGTGTAAATTTCATGCTAGGTACATCCATTCCTATGAATGCAAATGCAGATGATGTATCTGATGAAACTTTTTGATTGTCTATTGTTTCCATATTTTTACTGCCTTTCAAGCCACGACTGCGAATCAATATTCATGTCGATTGCTAGTTGATTGTTACGAATAGATTTTTGTACCTTTCCTGTAAAAACAAAATGATGCGATACTTCTGCGCTCTCGATATATGCCCCTGGGTTCTGTATCTCTGCCATATCCTTACCAGCTAAAAGTTCGTTGGGGTGAAATGGTTGACCGATCTTCATTGGTACAGCATATTCCTCATACAGAGTCCACATAAGCTGTTCAATTAAAGTTTTTGGTCTTTCTATTTTAAGGCCTAGTTCTTTTGCCTCATCACGATCAATTGGATATGCATGTATTGTAATATCACCAGTAATTTCATTTATGATTTTTTTTATTTTTTGACTTTCTTTTACTTTATCCATATGAAGAGAAAGCAGTCTTTCCGTTAAAAGTTTAGCCATCCGATATGCACGATATGCATTACCAATGGACAATGGGTGAAGCTTTTCAACCAACATTTTATAAATATCCGACATCTGGTTAGACTTAACTCCAGCTTTTTCCTTTGCAAACAAAAAATACGAATTTAGATCTTCTACACTTACTTCAAGACGTTGTTGCGGGTTAGCAGGATTTTGTGGATTAAAAGGATGTCCTGTCGTAGGATCAACCGGTGTTAATTCGCCAAGCTTACCCATCACTATCTTATCTGCTCCAAGGGCGATAAGTGTTCCAGCGCTATGTGCTTTATACGGCACTAATACTTCAAATGTATCGCAGTGATTACGAATTATTTTAACTATGCGTATGGGTGCTAACATATCACCGCCGCTAGTATATAAGAAAAGGCTAATTTTTTTTGTTTTGCCTATTTTCTCAAGATGTTTGCTTAACAAAGGTACTACGTCCCCCGCAATCCTAGTGGCAAAAGGCTGCCTATCACCTGTAATATATGTAATTAGACGCGTGTTTTGCTCTTTTTCTAATTGTTTTATAAGTTCAGTCTTACTCATGGCTTAAGTAAATATAACAAATATTTTTCTTATAGCAATAGGTAGTTCCTCCAATTGAATTTCAAATTACTATTATACTACCATTGTATTGTTACTGTTAATCACAAATTCATTATCCACTCGCAGATCGATGCTAACTGGTCGTCATTAGTGTAGGTTTGCTGCGTTGTTAAGTAATCCCGATTGTAATTGCTTAAATATTTCGGAAGCCATGCTGTTTTCAATTGCTGCACCAATAAAGAATGTCTGCAGCTTCTTTTTCTTTTTTGCAAAGCTCTTTCTAATCCTTTCCAAAGCAGAATTAGCAGTTTTCCAATGTTCGTCTGCGCCTGCCGGATCGAGGCCACCTTTAAGTTCACCGAGTGCTACATAGGAATTAATTTTATGAATAATAGAATGCTTGCCCTTCTTTAAATCGTCAGGTGTGCCTTCTAAAATTGAAAGGTCAACGTTTTTCTTGACAACGGGAACGGTGATATTCATAATGAGTAGCCGATTGACTTTGTTCTTTGACCAGCAAAGACCTTTTATACGCTTTTCAATACCGACATCATCTTGTGGTTTTGGCAGCCAAGTGTCTGTATCATCATCTTTCCATTGGTAATCAATTCCAGCCAGATTGAATACAGACAATAACGAACGAAGGAATTTTCTTTCTCCCAATACACCTGCTAAGTTTCTTGCTTTACCACCTAATGCATCTCCTTTAATTAGTAAGTATCGGTAAACAAGTTCGTCAATGAAATCGACACCTGCCGGCTCAAGAAATTTTTCAATCAAACCTTTAATAGCGAGAGTTTTGTCATCTTCAGTTAAATAATTGAGGGATTTTTCGGAAAGACCAGATGCAGTGAGTAAACCAACTCTAAGGTCGTTAAATTCTAGTGTCAAGTCAACTTGATAATGTCGTATAATATTCGTAGCTTTAGGTC
>JASEHD010000065.1 GCA_030019075.1 Bacteroidota bacterium | reverse complement strand
GGTTATGATTGCGGGTTATATTCCTATTTTCAGCGATTATCCAGATAGGGCACGAATGTCTTTCGGTACTTTCGGTGTTCATCTGTTAGTTAGTTCGGCGCCTACCATAATGATACTTTCAAGTGAGTATTTTATTATATTCCGGTCGCAACGTAGGTATGGTTTAATTTTTTTCATCATATTGGTGATTACTTTTTTCTCTTATGCTTTTTTGTTACAACGTTTCTTTTTTCTAATGTGGATTTCAATTTCTCTCGTAATTGCATATTATTTTACTAAATATGTAAATATAAAGTCTGTTTTGATCAGCGTAGCTTTACTCGTCGGATTGATTATATATTTGCAGTCTATCCGCCTGAGTCATTATGTGCAAAATTATATTTATCTGATTTCAGAGATGCGATATTCAATTAATTATGCTATTTTTACAGAACCATACATGTATATTGTAATGAACCTTGAAAATTTTGCACGAGGCATCGAAAAATTAACACAATTTTCGATCGGTTATTATACTCTTGATCCATTATTAGCACTCCTTGGGTTGAAACACCCTTTATCAGAATATTTTAATTTAATCGAACGTCCTTTTCTGACGAGTGGTTATAATACTTTTCCATTTCTTTGGGTATATTATCGGGACTTTGGATTTTTTGGGATGATTATTTGTTGTTTCATCCTCGGTGCGATGATTTCATTCTTTTATTATCGCTTTCTATCCAACCCAACCGTTACTAAATGTTTAATATATGCTATTTTGGTTTTTTTCATGGTTATTTCATTTTTTACAAACATCTTCTCAATGCTCAACGTGATATTAAATATGACTTTATTGATTTTTGTTCATAAATATGCTCTAAAGAGAAAACCTTTAAACATTAGTGTTTGATATTTTCACGAATATTAGTTTAAGATGTATTACTCAATACACAAAGAATCCCGAATCCGAATTGTCGAAGGCATGTCTATGTTGAATAAATGTTATTATGGTGAGTTTTATTGTCTTTTGGTATATGGAAATATAATGGCAGCGTTCACAATTCCTTTGATTGAAAGTTTCCGTCAAGATTATGGAAAAACTGTTTTAATAATTTCAAGTTCAGCCATAGAAGAAAAATAATTAAATTAAGCTTATAGTAAATGTTAAAAAATCTTTGGATAGTGTCAGAATATTTCTACCCCGATGAGAGTGCAACTGGTTATTACTTAACAACAATTTCTGAAAAGCTTGGAAAATATTATAATACGAATGTAATTTGTGGCTGGAATAAAAATTCAATCCATAAGTTTAATTCACTCTCACCGGAGGTTTTTAATGGGATTAATATTTATCGTTGTAAATCAACTGTTCTGAATAAAAATGTTTTACTCTTTCGATTTATTAATCTTGTAACAATAAGTTTTTCAATTTTTTTTAAATCAATTTCGAAGCTTAAATCAGGAGATTATGTAATTGTTGTTACAAACCCCTTATCATTGCCATTCGTTGTATCGATCGCTTGCTGGCTAAAGAAGGCAAATTGTGTGCTTCTAATACACGATGTATATCCAAATGTATTAATTGCGACAGGATTGTTAAAAAAAGACTGGTTAATAACACGTTTCTTAAATTGGATAACCGTTGGTCTTTACAATCGAGTCGATAATATAATCGTGCTCGGGCATGACATGGAAAAAATAATCTTAAATAAACTTGTTAGTCATACAAAAATACATATAATAACAAATTGGGCAGACTTAAAAGAAATATTCCCCTGCCAGCGTAAAACTAATTCGTTATTAAAAAAAATGGACATACAAGATAAATTTGTAGTGCAATATTCGGGAAATATGGGGCGAACACACGGTTTGGAAATTTTAATAGATGCTTCTAAAAAATTAGAAGAAATTGATAAAATACATTTTCTTTTTATTGGAACAGGAGCAAAACGGAATTGGCTGGAAAGATCGGTGAAAAGTTATGGTCTAAAGAATGTTGCACTTTTACCACCTCAACCTCGAAGTAACCTGTGTGATACTCTCAACGCATGTGATGTTGCAATCATTTCTTTTATCCCTGGAATGTTAGGCCTTTCGGTCCCAAGTCGAATGTATAACATTTTAGCTGCGGGTAAACCTATTATTGCTGTTACAGATTCAGATTCAGAGTTAGCAATTGTAGTGCGAGAAGAGAACATTGGATGGATTGTATCTCCAGACAATCCCGAGCAATTGGTTGCCACTATAATTGAAGCTACTAGAAATTCTGAAACCTTAAAAGAAATGGGTGAAAGAAGCCGGATCGCAGCCGAAAATAAATACTCACTTGATGTTATAATAAATGCATACCGTAATTTAATAGAAAATACTTAGAAAAGTTTGTTGTGAAAGGTAGTTGTTCGAATGAAGATTGGAATTAATTTATTATACCTAATTCCGGGTGTTGTTGGTGGAACTGAAACGTATGCTTGGGGTTTACTAAATGGATTAGCTAAAGTCGATCAAAAAAATGAATTTATTGTTTTTCTAAATCGGGAAGCTGCCCACTGGCAATTACCAAGTATTAATAATTTTGTTCGGGTTGTATGTCCGGTTTCCGGAAGTAATAGATGGGGTCGGTATTTTTTTGAACAAGTAAAACTACCACGCTTGTTACAAAAATATAACATTGATTTAGTTCATTCTCTTGGATATGTCTCTCCACTGCTGACCAATCGGGTTTCTGTTGTAACGATTCACGATTTAAACTATCGCGATATTGGTAAACATATACCTCTATTTCGAAGAGTTGCGCTTCATTTTTTTGTTAAGCAATCAGCGTTAAAAGCCACGCGGGTAATAACTGTTTCTGAATTTTCACGAAATGAAATCATTAATTCGTTTAATATCGAACCCGATAAAGTGAAAGTTACTTACGAAGCTTCCCGCTTCAGTCGTGGATTTCATAATGAGGGACATCAGAATAATGATTCGGTAATGTTAAATATAACAAGTCCATATATTATCGCTTTCAGCAGCCAAAGTGCTCATAAAAATATACCACGTTTGTTGAAAGCCTATAATTTAGCACGCATGCAGAACAAAGGCATCCCTCAATTAGTATTAATCGGACATAAACCGTCTAATGGGGAGTTTATCTCTGTGGTGAATGAACTTAAATTATTTGAGAACATTAGGTTTACAGGCTACTTAGATGCTATCTCGCTACAAACAGTTTTATGCGGTGCGCAAATTATGGTTTTTCCGTCCTATTATGAAGGGTTTGGGTTACCAGTCCTTGAAGCCATGGAATTCGGTGTCCCTGTGATTTGCTCAAATAGGGCGGCTTTACCAGAAATTGCTGGTAATGCAGCTTTGTTCTTTAATCCTTTCGATATTGAAGACATCGCAGAAAAAATTTTGCAGCTAACAACAAATCCAAAGTTACAAGATAACCTTCGAGAGAAGGGATATCGAAATTCATCTCGTTTTTCTTGGCATAAAACAGCTCTTAACACATTAGAAGTTTATAAAAGTGCATTTAACGAAGTTACTAAATGAAAAAAGTAATGTGACCAATTATGGGATTTCGAAAAGAAAACATTGTAATATTATTCGTTTTCTTATTATTTTATCGCAATGAATTTGGCGTTATTCGAAGGGTTTTTAAAATATATTTTTGGCACCCAAACCTCAACGTGGGAAGTCAATCGGTAACAATCCTATGAAAGAACGGACACGAACCATATTAATTGATTTCATCACTATTAATCTTGCTTGGATTATATATTTTTGTGTAAGGATTACAAGTGGTTGGTTTATGCAATCGATGGAGCCAGATTTCTTAGTTCCGATGTTAGCTGTCTGTCTTTTCTGGATACTTCTTTTTTTCTTTGCAGGACTTTATACCTCATGGTACGCAAAATCACGTTTTGATGAATTCGCAATAATATTTAAGGCGGTTACTTTGGGTGTTCTCTTTTTGTTCTTTGCGATTTTTATCGATGATCGTGGTATCGGTTCTCCGATTCATTCACGATTATTGATTTCAATTTATTGGTTATTGATGATTATTTGTGTGGGGCTGGGGCGATTCACGTTTCATACATTTCAAAGGCGGCTCTTACTTGCTGGTATCGGGCTTCAAAATACCTTGATAATAGGATGGTCGCCTAAAGCCAAAGAATTGTTCGATTCCATAAAACAGCATCCCGCACTCGGATATAAAATTGTTGGTTTTGTTCCCACTGCAAAAGAATCTATTGAATCTTCATATCAAGGAATTCCAATTATTGGCTCGCTTCAGGAAGTCTCTTCAACCATCGACTCATATAAAATAAAAGATATTTTAATTGCTCTCGAAACAACAGAGCATGATAAATTATTGAATATATTATCGGCTTGCGATTCTCAAGAAGTGAGGTTAAAAATAATGCCAGATCTATATGACATTATCAGTGGTCAGGCGCGAACCAACCAGATATATGGTTTTCCCCTTATCGAGGTGATGCCGGAATTGATGCCGCCATGGGAGCGTGCAGTTAAGCGTGCGATTGATATAGCTGTTTCATTTATTATTTTGTTTGCCGGGCTGCCCGTGTGGATTCTTTTTGCCATTGCAATCAAGTTAAGTTCAAAGGGTCCGATACTCTATACACAAGAACGTGTCGGAAAGGATGGGAAGCACTTTAAAATAATAAAATTTCGTTCAATGTATCATCATGCTGAAAAAAAATCAGGTCCGGTATGGGCAAACAAGAAAGATCCGCGGGTAACACCGGTCGGTAAGATCATACGTCGTCTCCGCATCGATGAAATCCCTCAGTTTATTAACGTACTTGATGGAAATATGAGCTTGGTTGGTCCACGACCTGAGCGTCCATACTTTGTCGATCAGCTTTCTAAGGAAATACCACTCTACAAACGTAGGCTCAAGGTACGTCCAGGCATTACCGGCTGGGCGCAGGTAAAACATAAGTACGATGAAAATATCGAAGATGTAAAGAAAAAACTTGAATATGATTTATTCTATATCGAGAACATGTCGTTGAGAATGGATTTTAAGATACTTCTTCATACTATTTTAGTTGTACTGTTGGGTAAAGGACATTGAAAATTTTAGATTTTAGATTTCGGATTTTAGATTTTAAAATGGGAATAAAAACTATCTTATTGATAATTTATTTTCTGATTGTAGGTACTACGCAGAAATCGAATTGCCAGGTTGAAAATGTTCCTATTCACAATCAAGTGTATGAATTTCTTGATCGGATGGGTGTGAAAGGGATACTGCCTTTCTACAGCAATACAATGATTCCCTTATCGCGTCAGGAAGTTGCTGAGTTATTACAAAAGATTGATGCACAACGTGTGATTTTGAATGCAGTTGAGATGGAATATCTCGATAAATTTAAACAAGAATTTATGCACGAGATTGATCCGTTGAATGAGAATGCAACAATTCTCTTCAAAAGCAGATCGTTGCAGGATATGGTATCAAACAAAGAGAAATATCTATACAATTATGTTGATTCATCGGTTACATTCTACGCCGAGTTCCTTGGAGACTTTCAACACAGAAGAACCGGGGGAGGCACATATGGTTCGACGAATTGTTCCTTCGAAGAGCATGGCGGACGGCTGCGGGGGACAGTGAAAGAACGTCTCGGTTATTACCTGCAAGCGACGAATGGAACATTTTTTGGAAACAGAGCGCTCGGACTTTTAGATCGGCGATTTCAGGGAAATGTTAAATTTAGAGATCTAAAAACTAATAATTTCGATTTCACAGAAGCATATCTACGTGCAGACCTGAACTGGTTCAATTTACAATTTGGTAGGGAAAAATCATTACTTGGCACGGGATATTCTGATCGTTTAATGCTTTCGACAAATGCCCCTGTGTTTGATTTCTTGAAGATGGATTTTCGTTATAAATCATTTCGGTTTTTGTTTCTTCATGGTTCTGTTGTATGGGACTCGGTTGATCATCGGGTAAAGGATAAAAATAAGTATCTTGCATTACATCGGGGGCAGTTTTCACTATTTGATTTCATGAATGTTGGTGTTTCAGAAATGGTTATCTATCAACGTGTTTCACCTGATTTCGCATATCTCAATCCCATCAACTTTTATAAATCTTCGGAACACTCGCTGCAAGACCGTGATAATGCAATTCTGAATTTTGATATCGAGATTTTCCCATTCAATAATTATAAGTTCTACGGAATGTGGCTGATTGATGATATTGATTTTTCTAAAATGGGAACAGGTTGGTGGGGGAACGAATTCGGCTGGCAAGGCGGGATGTATTTAGCTGAAATTGCTGGGACTCCGAATCTCGATTTGGTATTAGAATATACCCGTATCGAACCTTATGTTTATAGCAATCGGTTAGAAGGTAACAGTTATACCCACAATAGTATTGGGTTGGGGCATTATTTAGAACCAAATTCAGACGAGTGGTTTATACAGCTTCGTTATTTTCCGCACAAACAAATAAGAGCATGGTTCACATACAGACAGGTAAGGCACGGTGAAAATGTTATACGAGAAGATACGATTAAAAATGTTGGTGGAAGCGCTCTGTTAGGTCATAGGGGGAATGACCCGGACAATGTACGATTTTTAGACGGTAATCTGGCGGGGACTAATCGTTACCAGATTCGTTTTTCGTACGAACCAATTTTGAATCTATTTTTGATAGGAGTGTGTGAATATCAAAAAGAAAAAAAATATTGGCTCGCATCGACAGGGAAAGATTTTTATTTCTCCCTACAATTAAAGATGGAGTATTGAAGTGACGGTTCAGAATATTCTTATTAGATTTTTCCACCAATATAGGATGATTACCATCTCTGTTATCGGAATATTCACATGTTCAAAATGCCTTTTTCCTGAAAAAGAATTTAAATATACATATTAACCTGTTTAATCTATGACGAAAACATTAATTGTTACTCCGACATACAATGAAGCCGACAATATTGAGAAATTTATTACTCAAGTTCTCAGCCAAGGACCTGAAATTGAAATTCTGGTTGTAGACGATAATTCACCGGACGGGACAGGCGAAATAGTCGAAAAGCTTCAATCACATAACTCACGAATCCATGCGATTCATCGGCAGGGAAAGATGGGGCTTGGAACTGCGTATGTTGAAGGATTCAGATATGCAATCCAAAACAAGTTTGATTATATTTTCGAGATGGATGCTGATTTTTCCCATGATCCATCTGAGATTCCAACATTCTTACAGAAAATAGAAACATGTGATTTGGTGCTGGGGTCTCGTTACACGAATGGTGTCAGGGTTATCAATTGGCCCATTCGCAGATTGATTTTAAGTTATGGGGCAAATGTGTACACGCGCATCATCACAGGTATGCCTGTGAAAGATGCGACCGGCGGATTTAAATGTTTTCGGCGGAAGGTTTTAGAAGCTATCGATTTGAATAAAATCCATTCTAATGGATACGCATTTCAGATTGAGATGAATTTCAAAAGCTGGTGTAAAGGATTTAAATTGTGTGAACACCCGATCATTTTTATGGATCGCCGCTCAGGCGCTTCAAAGATGTCGAAAAAAATAGTTTACGAGGCAGTATTCATGGTGTGGAAGTTAAAGTTTCAAAAAATATTTGGGAAACTTTGAATTTACAGATGAAATTCTCAGTTATCATAATAAATTATAACGTGCGTGCTTTCCTCGAGAACTGCCTTTTATCAGTTCATCGAGCATGTGAGTCGATCCAAAGCGAGATTATTGTTGTTGATAATGCTTCTGATGACGGGAGCGCTGAAATGGTTAAGCAAAAATTCCCTCATGTAAAACTAATAGTCAATGAGAATAATATTGGTTTTGCGGCAGCAAATAACCAAGCACTCAAAGAAGCGAAAGGTGAATACATTTTGCTTCTGAATCCAGATACAATTCTTCAGGAAGATACTATTCGAGTGATGGTTAATTTTTTCAATAAATCTCCCGATGTTGGTCTTGCAGGGTGTAAAATACTAAACCCCGATGGGACATTACAGCTTGCATGTCGCCGCAGTTTCCCAACACCATGGATAGCATTCACAAAGATCACTGGTTTAAATGTTGTATTTCCGAAGTCAAAGATTTTTGGGAAATATAACCTCGCCTATTTGTCTCCTGATGAAACTTATGAGGTTGATGCAGTAAGTGGATCATTTATGTTCGTACGACGAGACGTTTACGGGCAAGTCGGTGGGCTGGACGAACAATTTTTTATGTACGGTGAAGACCTTGATTGGTGTTTTCGTATTAAAAACCATGGATGGAAAATATATTACGTGCATTCAACACAGGTTATACACTTTAAAGGAGAAAGTGTGCGCCGGAGTGATATTGATGAGATCAAGGTGTTTCATCAGGCGATGCGCCATTTTGTTAATAAACATTTTCACTATGGAATATTTTCCGATGTAATTTTACATCTCGGGATCGCAATTCGTGAATGGGGAGTATTTGTTATAAAAATATCAAAACACTTAAGGACGATATTATTTGATTATTTGCTGATTAATATATCTATTTTTCTTGCTGAATATTTCTGGTTTGGAAGAATCTTTCATTTTCCTTCCTACGCTTATCCCATTTTATTTACAGTTCCGGCGATAACGTTAATCAGTATAATGTATAAGTTTGGAATTTATTCAAGGCGTAAGCTTTCGATAATCCCGACTGTATATTCGGTAATCATTGGTTATATAATACTCTCAGCGCTTACATTCTTCTTCAAACAATATGGGTTCAGCAGGATGGTAACGGGAATTTCAGGGATACTGACTATTGTTTTGCTCCCGGGCTGGAGGATGATAGCCCGATTAGCACTTCGCTCGCCGGAACACAGAAAACATAGCATTTTCGGGAGAAGGACGCTGATTGTTGGTATTGAAAGCTCAGGGGAAAAGTTATTACGTCGGCTAAGGGCGCGTGTTGATGATGGGTACGATGTAATCGGGTTCGTGGATGTCAATCGTAAACGCATCGGAGAAAAAATAGCCGGAGTTGAAATTCTCGGAAGTATTGATAATATTGGAAAAGTTATCGATGAAGGAAAGGTCTCAGAGGTGATATTTTCAACAAATACTATTACTTATGCAGATATTTTATCTGTAATCGGACGTACAAAGAATCGGAGTGTTAATTTTCGTGTCGTTCCTGATAGCATGGATGTTATCATCGGAAAGACACACATTGATTATTTAGATGATATACCGCTTGTTGATATAGATTACAACATTAATCAACCATTGAACCGTTTCATAAAACGGATATTTGATGTTGCAGCATCACCGATCTTTTTTGTTATATTATATGTTATCGGTTTGGCTCGAGAAAATTCTAAGAAACTTTGGATAATAAAGGGTGGAAAAATCACACTTTTTCAAAATATTCTTCGGGGTGAAGTTAGTCTGGTTGGTCCACCTATGTCGTTTTTAACTCTGGGAAATAATGATGCAACAAAAAACTTTGTTTACTTTGGTAAAGAAGGAATAACAGGGCTTGTTCAAATAAACTATCATGATGAGCTTTCGAAAGAAGAAATTGAAAAATATAATTTGTATTATGCGAAAAATCAATCATTGATTCTCGATATTGAAATTCTATTGAAGACTATTATCATGTTATTAAAACACAGGGAAAACTATGGCAAAAACCGTTCTTGAATTTGAAAAACCAATCATCGAATTGGAAAAAAAGATTGAAGAAATGCGGAGATATGCAGAATCTTTAGACATTGCTGATGAAATTAAAACTCTCGAAGAGAAAGTCAATCTACTGCGAAAATCGGTCTATGCTGATTTAACCCGTTGGCAAAAAGTTCAGCTTGCACGTCATCCCGAACGCCCATACACGCTCGATTATATTTCGATGATGACAACGGATTTCATTGAGCTGCACGGTGATCGTTCGTTTCGGGATGATAAAGCGGTGGTTGGCGGCTTTGCAATGCTTGAAAATGAGCCGGTGATGATTATCGGTCAACAAAAAGGTCGGGATACGAAGTCGAATGTCTACCGTAATTTCGGTATGATGAATCCTGAAGGTTACCGCAAAGCACTCCGTTTGATGAAACTTGCTGCGAAGTTTAAGCGACCTGTCATTAACTTGCTTGATACACCGGGTGCGTTCCCGGGACTTGAAGCGGAAGAACGCGGTCAGGCGGAAGCGATTGCAAGGAATTTATTCGAGATGTCGCACTTACCTACACCAATCGTTGTTTGTATCATCGGTGAAGGGGCATCCGGCGGTGCGCTCGGGTTAGGCATTGGTGATCGGATTCTGATGATGGAAAATACATGGTACTCGGTTATCTCGCCTGAATCATGCTCAAGTATCTTATGGCGAAGCTGGAATTATAAAGAGCAGGCAGCAGAAGCATTAAAACTTACCGCCCCTGATTTATTAGCACAAGGCATCATAGATCGTATCGTTCCAGAACCTCTTGGCGGTGCGCATCGGAATCCGCCGCAAGCAGCAGAAATCTTAAAAGGGATCCTTCTCGAAGAAATTAAAAAACTGAAGAAGATCAAAACGGATAAACTGATCGAAAAGCGGATAGAGAAGTTTTCTAAAATGGGAGAATTTGAAGAATGATTTCGGATTGCGCCCGCCTGCCAGAGCGAAGCGGCGGGCAGGGATTGGTGATTTCGGATTTCATGTATATGGATATTGAATTATCTGAAGCGATACCAAGAAATCGAACGGGCGATGTATTGGGGAAGCAATTAGTAAGATCAGCAACGTCGGTTGGCGTTAATTATAGAGCGGCGTGCAGAGCCCGGTCCAAAGCTGACTTCATTTCAAAAATTACAATTGTGGAAGAAGAATCGGACGAATCATTATATTGGCTGGAACTCATTCAAGTGTCCCGTTTGTTTTTGCACGATAAATTAGTGCCATTAATGAAAGAAGCTGATGAGTTAACAGCTATCTTCACAGCTGCAGGGAAAACCGCTCGGGGAAAAAAATGATCAAAATTATTAATCCGCAATCCACAATTCGAAATCCGAAGTCACAATGATTTCAACTGAGACTAAAATTCGTGTTCGTTATGCCGATACAGACCAGATGAAAACAATCTACCATTCTAAATATTTAGAATACTTTGAGCAAGGACGATCTGACCTTTTACGAGAAACTGGCATGCCTTATCCTAAGATTGAAGCAATGGGATTTTATTTACCTGTTGTTGAAGCTCATGCTAAGTTTCTAAAATCAGGAAAATATGACGACTTACTCGTTGTGAAGACAATTTTAAAAGCAATACCAAGTGTACGCGTTCGTCTTGAGTATGAAATTCGGAATGATGATACGGGTGAGCTTCTTGTCGAGGGATATACGATACATGGATTTGTTAATGCAAACACGGGTAAGCCAACACGTGCACCAGCTCAGTTTCTTCAGGTTGTTGAAAATATTTTTTCAAATAAATGAGGTAAAAAGAAATGCTCTCAAAGGATTTACTTGAGATATTATGTTGTCCAAAGTGTTATGGTGATCTTCTTTATGAGGTGGAGAAAGAAATATTGACGTGCAAGAAGTGCAGAAAGATTTACCAGATTAAAGATGATATTCCAATCATGATGATTGATGATGATTCAACGAATGGAGGAAAGGATGAACAATCTGATTAATGATAATCGCCTTAGCCACATCATCGAGGATGCTATACTCGAAGATGTTGGCATGGGTGATATAACTACCGATTCAATAATTCCATTTGATCTTTTAGGACATGGCGATGTTCGTATGAAGGAATCCGGGATTATCGCCGGACTTGATATGGCAGAAATGGTTTTCCATTTTATTGATCCGGAGCTGATGTTCAAAAGATTCTTTCAGGATGGCTCATATCTCGAATCTGGAACAATCGTATCGACGGTTGACGGACCATTTGGCAGCATTCTCAAGGCGGAACGTACTGCGCTCAACATTCTTCAGCGGATGAGCGGGATTGCAACATTGACAAAAAAGTTTGTCGATATTGTAAAAGGAACATCGGTGAAAATTACGGATACCAGGAAAACGATGCCCGGCATCCGGGTGCTTGATAAATTTGCCGTCCAGCTTGGTGGAGGTGTGAATCACCGTTTTGGTTTGGATGATATGGTGTTAATCAAAGATAATCACATTGCAGCAGCAGGAAATATATCGGCAGCGATTGAAAGGTGCGTATCTTTCCTTCAGCAAAAGAAAATCAAACTTCAGATAGAAATTGAAACGAAAAATTTGAACGACGTGCAGGAAGCTCTAAAGCATAAAGAAATCAATCGCATTATGCTTGATAATTTTCAATTGGAAGAAATGAAAAAAGCTGTGGAATTAATAAATCATGCTGTTAAGGTGGAAGCTTCGGGAAATGTTACTCTTGATAATGTCCGTGCTATTGCAGAAACGGGTGTTGATTTTATTTCAATCGGGGCACTAACGCATTCATCAAGAGCGCTCGATATATCATTAAAGGTTGTTCACTTAGTTCGCTATTCATAAATGTTTAGTCAATTGAAGCGATTCGGTACCGAGACCGCAATCTACGGTATCAGCACAATCCTCGGTCGCTTTCTTAATTTCCTTCTTGTACCTTTCTATACAAACGTTTTCGCACCGGGTGATTACGGAATCGTTGTGTATGTTTACTCGCTGATTGCGTTTGTCAACGTGATTTATTCGTATGGGATGGAATCTGCATATTTCAAATACTCTTCTACATTGGAAATTGGAACAGCGAAGCAAAACTTCAGCACACCGTTCATCTCGCTATTCGGTACATCGATTATATTTTCAATCATTCTCGCCTTTCTCGCATCACCGATAGCGAGAATGATAAATGTTCCGATAGATTATGAATCAATTCTACTTTATACAGCTGGCATATTAGCATTCGATGCGATTGCAATTATCCCGTTTGCTGCCCTAAGGATGGAACATAAAGCGAAACTCTTTGCGACGATAAAGTTTCTGAATATTGTTATCAATGTCGGGATGAATCTTATCCTTCTTCTCGCTTTCAGGATGGGTGTGATTGGAGTATTCATCAGCGGGCTTACCGCTTCGGTTTTTACAGTTTTAATGTTGTTGCCAACGATTTTCCGCTACCTCACGAAAGAATTCAACCTGCCGCTCTGGAAAGCGCTGATGAAGTTCGGTTTGCCGTATATCCCGTCGGGATTGGCAGCAATGGCGATTCAGGTTATCGACCGGCCGATTCTCCGCGCATTAACGGATGATGCAACAGTTGGAATCTATCAGGCAAATTACCGGCTCGGGATTTTTATGATGCTCATTGTCTCGATGTACGATTATGCGTGGAGACCATTTTATTTTTCTACAGCCAAGGAAGTGAATGCAAAAGAAATCTTTGCGCGCGTATTGACTTACCTTGTTCTATTTATGTCGGCAATCTTTTTAGTGCTGACGTTTTTCATCGGAGATATTGCGAAGATAAGTATTTTCGGTCGCCATATTATCGGACCAAGTTACTGGAGCGGTTTGGATATTGTACCGATTGTCCTCCTCGGATATGTTTTCCTCGGTATTTTCACGAACCTTTCGGCGGGAATATTTATTGAAAAGAAAACTAAATACTCACCACTTGTTACAGGTATTGGTGCTGCGGTGAATGTTGCAGCAAACTTTCTCCTGATTCCTCCGTTTGGAATGTTAGGTGCGGCATGGGCAACGTTTCTCGCGTATTTCATCATGGCGCTGACAATGTATTTTGTTGTCCAGCGTATCTATCCGGTGAGGTACGAGTTTAGCCGCTTATTTAAGGTTGCCGGCTCAGCAGCGGTAGTAATATTGCTGTATTATTTTATCCCGGCTGAAAAACTCTTTAACTCAATGACGATTGTTTTTCTTTGGAAGGTATTTCTAATTGTGTTTTTCTTGTTGCTGATGTATGTGATGAAGTTTTTTAAAGCGGG
Source organism: Bacteroidota bacterium (assembly GCA_030019075.1). GTDB lineage: Bacteria > Bacteroidota > Ignavibacteria > UBA10030 > SZUA-254 > JASEHD01. The sequence continues at coordinate 4,249 of JASEHD010000065.1, read as the reverse complement.
GGAGATTTCTGTTATAAAGAAACTCTGGAACAGGAGGGAAGAAAAAGGAAGTAGTGATATTTCTGATAGTATTTAAGCGCGGAGCATAAGGGGGTGAGGATTGATAAATGTGAGGATTAAAACTTTATTGCCTTGCGAACTCAATGAGCGATTGATAATCGTTTTCATCGGTTTTACGAAGGGCTTTCAGATACGCCGATCTTGCAGCACCTTGTGCCTTTAAATTGACACTACCCCATGAAAAAGAACGACCAAATCCATGGCTTACGAGAATATCTGCAATGAGGCGGGAATGTCTTCCGTTCCCGTTTGAGAATGGGTGAATGGTAACAAACCTGTGACTGAATCTCACAGCGATCTCATCCTCGGCGAACACTTTGTGATCAATCCAGTATCGGCAATCGTCTAAGAGTTTCTTTATCTCAGTACGGATTTGATTTTTATCTACACCCAGACGCTTATTCGAGGTCCGGAATTGCCCAGCCCACTTCCAAATATCCTCAAACATCTTTTTGTGCAGCTCCCTCACAAATTCCTCAGTGAGTATTTGCTGTAAACTGAATTTTCTTTCCCTGGTCCATTCCATAGCTTTCTCCACTTCAAGCTGTTCAAATTCGTCAAGCTCGCCCCTCGTTGTAATCGTTGGTATGAGTAAACCTTCTTTTTCATCTTCATCAATTGGAGTTTGCCCGTTTGTGTAATCGAGATCTAATCCCATAGATGCTTTGGCATTTCACGTTTAATTTTTTCGGCTTTGTCTCTGATGGCTTTTTCGAGTCTCTCTTCCGTGTTCTTTTGTTCTTCAAGACCCATGGAATGAGATGTCCTGAGTACGATATCGCGTGCAACCTGAAGTGCGCGTTTTTCAATCATATTCTTGATAGTACCATCTTTTGGGATAAATGCATATACAAAATTCATATTTGAAACCTCGGCAGCTGCTCTCAGTTTTCCTATTGATATTGTTTCATCTCTTTCACGAATCTGCTATGAAAATAGGAATAGAAAACAGTGGTTATGCCATGCGGCTATGCTCAGCACCCAGCCTTCTCGTCATGCTGACATTCTTTTAGTCAGCATCTAAGCCTAGCCAATTGAGGATTGCTCCGTCCAGATTCCGACCAGAAACATGTCGGAATGACGGGTTTGCGGTATTTTCATTCTCGGGGGTGAATCCCGGATTCATGAACGCTGATGTTACGTAGAAAAAGGATTTATCACAATAGCCCCACGATTCCTGCCCGACGGCAGGCGGGTATCGTGGGGATTAATGAAACCAAACTAATATTAGGACTTCAGTCCAAAATTATGGGTTAAAACCCTAGTGGTTTTGTTTTTAATATTACCCCGAACTAACCTGCCCGCAGCAGGCGGGAGTTCGGGGCTATTGAAAACGACAAAACCATGATATGTTTAACATCAGCTTGTAAGTTATGGGATTAAGTTTTTTCATGGAGGAGAGATTTCTGTTATAAAGTAACTGTGGAAGGAGAGCGGGACAATAAATTATTTTTTCTGTGCATTTTTGAATACTACTTCAGCTGACTTTGATTTACCACTGGATAGCTCCTTGTGTCGATGAACTGCTTCTTCTGCCCACAATTTTTCATTTTCTACGTCGGAAAGTTCGTCAAGACTCGATAGAAGCTTGCTTGCAAGTTTTGCACGGGAATTAGCATCTAATTTTAGCACCTGTTTTTCTATCTGCTGAACCGTCATATTATTTCTCCTTTCATATAAAACATAAGCAAACTTCCTGATTTCTACAACTTGGCAGGAGATGGTTTTTCTTTGGAATATATTTCTAATTGTGCTTTTCTTGAAGGTGATGTATTGGATGAAGTTTTTTAAAGGGGAGTGAAATATCGGTATTGAGGCGGTTAATGAAGTGGAATAGAAGTATAGAAAGTTTTAGAGGAGGAAATTCTCCGGATAATAATCAACCACTGAGTGGATGATTATCGTCCACTTAGTTACACCTGCCAAATGACGTTTGATAACTATGCAAATGGGAGATAACATTTCTTGCTTGCTTATGGCAGGCAAAACATTTCAAGCCTAGCTATTTACAATATCTATTCTGTTTGCAACCGTTGCTGATAAATAAATCTAATTACTTGTCCACCAATCAAACAGATTATGTGTTGTCATACCACCAACAACACGGACAAGTTTTATTTCCTCTTGGCTTTGTGGTTGTCTCCCCAACACATTCCAGACCACCCAAACACCTAGGGCGTCAGATGCAATAAAGCGGCTTTCGTGACCAGCGGTAGTCAATCGATCGAACTCTCGCTCGAAGAGGACTTTACAGTCTTCGAACGCCCCTACGGCATCCCGATCCCATTCTTGTAGTTTAGCAGAAACGATGTCCATTATAACATTTTCTCGTTTTAAATCAAGGTTAAGATTATTTAATCGAGTAGATGCAATGAATACTCCTGCAACTGTAACTATGAAATCCCATTGTTTTACATCTACTTTTCGAAGAAAAGGAAAACGGTCTAAAAGAGGTATGTACATTTCAATGGCACCGATATGAGAAACGGAAACCAAATTGTTTGCTCGGTTTGTAAGTGGATCAGGTTTCTTACCGATCAGTTTTTTGAATACATTCATAAAATTTTCCTTCTCAAGATTCTGGATTTTTGGCAGCTAATCTTGATAAGAACGCATCGTTATTGTGTAGTTACTCTTTTGATATCGCTATTCGTTGTTCGCCTTTTATCATAGCCAAGCCTAATCTCCGGTTAACTCTTACTCATTAACAAGTCAAGTTCTATCCACTCAAGAGCACTGTTATTATTAGCGTAATGTTTCATGTACGCGGTAACTGGAATTGCTATGATTTCTAACCAACAATTTTCTTTTCTGGAAGCGAGATAGTCAGGGGTCCACTTATATGAGTCTTCGATTATATTTTTAACAGTATTCATTCCCTGCATGTACATCGAGAGATTTTTTGCTTCCTCCCAATCATCGCAGATAAATCCCTGCTTTGTGTGTTCGAGTCGAAACAACCGAATGTGTCGAATCTCCTGCTTTAGCGATTTTGTAATGTACGCAGGGATACTGGAAAATTGTTGGTAGCCCAGCGCCACTGCATCTCGAAAGACCATCAACCTTGTTGCCTCAATGGTTAGAAATCGTCCTGATCTTGGGGTAACTCCAATCGCCCGCCGATAGTAAGCTATTCCAAAATGTCCTCGCTTGATTTCATTCATAAGGAAACCATACGAATCATGATATTCCGGTACATTATCAATACAATCCTCTTCGTTGGGGTAACAATCGATAAGATCAATCGGGATGTTGAACCAATGTTTTTTGTCAACAGGTGTTTCTATTGGTTGGTCATTCTCATAGATTGTACGGAGACCAGCGCAAAACGTTTTATGATAGCACATACCATCTTTATATGTAAAGTCCATTAATGGATTGAGTTTTTCCAACTCTTTCAGTTGTTGAGTGGTCAGATATTCATAAGCCCAGATCATATTCGTTCAACATTCTCCAATCCGCTCGCAATCGGATTTGAATAATTTGTGCATAAATTGGGATCTGGTCGATTAACTACAGGCATTAATTATACATCTTCCATATTTCTATATTCGAAACTCTACAATTTAAAACTTGCTGCTTATTAATTGTGGATTGCGTTAAATAACATTGAGTTATTTGGTTGGTAAAATTATAAATGATAATTCCTTGATATGTTTGGATTTGCTCATTTCCATAATAGCTTTTTAGAAGATTAAATAATACGGAAAAATCTTTATTTATTTTTGAAAATAATAATCTAGGTCTATAAATAATCTGAATACCAGATTGTAGTAATACACCATCTTTTTCGATGATCTCTAATCGGGCCGTTTCACCATTTGGTGAATTATACAAAAAATTATAACCCTCTTTAAATAGAAGATCGCCATTTATATTAATATATTCAATTTGGTGCATATCATATTTTCTACATGCTTCAATTAATTGAGAAGGCTTGACTTTTTCATCGGCTGTGCCAATTAAAAGCGTCAATATCTCTTCAAATCCCATCTCCGGGTATATCTTGTTCATAGATATCTAAATTTATTTATAATGCGTACTTTCCCACTAATTAAAGCATCCTCCATATTATTTAAAATTTTCATTTCGCTTTGAATATACAATACTCATATTTAAATTGCAACCACGATAGAAAGAGTAGCCTGGTCGTCATGGACCATTCCATGACGGAAAATACCGAGATTCA
>JASEHD010000064.1 GCA_030019075.1 Bacteroidota bacterium | reverse complement strand
CAAAAGAGCAGCGCGGCAGCACATCGATGTCATTACTTCATCCTTACCACCGAATGACCCGCCAAGCGTAGCTTGAATAATTTGAACTTTATTCAAATCTAAGTTTAACGCTGCGGTGACTGAGCGGCGACTCGAAAAAAGATTTTGAACCGAACCGGTTATTTTCACTCCACCGTGTTCTGCCGGTTCAGCCAAAACAGCTTCAGGTTCAATGTATGAATGCTCAACAAACTGTGTTTTAAATTTTCTCTCGATTATAAAGTCAGCTTCAGCAAATCCTTTTTCGATATCACCTTTCCTAACTTTGTGATGAACAAATGTGTTATCATCATCGTGAATTTTTGGAGAATCCGACTTGATTGCTTCTTCAGGGTCAGAAAGTACTGGGAGTTGTTCATATTCAACTTCTATTAATGATAAAGCTTCTTCAGCAATCTCTTTTGTTTTTGCCGCAACGAGTGCAACTCCATCCCCTAAATATCTTACTTTATCGAAAGCAAGAACAGATTGATTCTTAACAACGATGCCGAAAACTTTACTTCCTGGAATATCATCAGCAGTCAGCACAGTTTCAACACCATCGAGCTTTTTAGCTTTTGATGTATCGATGGAAACGATTCGTGCATGTGGATACTTAGCTCGGAGTACTTTGCTGTAAAGCTGATGCTTGACGCTGTAATCCTCGGCATACTTTGCCGTACCGGTTACTTTACCAAGCGCATCTACTCTGCGCTCTCCCTTACCTATGATTTTGTGTTTCATATTTATCAATTTCAGGAATTTTGATGAAATTTCCAAGATGTAATAAGGGGAATAAATTACCACATTGTTTGAAAAGTGATTTGCTTGATTGTGAAATTACTTTGATGAAATTAATCAGGTAGATTCGATGGAGGAGGAATCTTGTGTTTTTGAGAGCAAATTTTTTCCGACAATTTATCTTTGCGTCTCTTCGCGTCTTGGCGTGACACTTCGGCATGGCTCAGTGTGTTTCTCGCAAAGTCCGCAAAGGGCGCTAAGTTGTTTATTGTTTCAATTGTTTTTCCAAAACTTCGGCAACGGCATCAAGAGTTGGCTTAATTATATTTTCTTTGCCTGCGGCTTGCTTTGCTGATTGGATATCTTTCAATCCGTTGCCGGTAATCACAACCAAAGCGGTTTCATTTGATTTCACAATATTCTGTTCAATTGCTTTCCTCAATCCTGCAACACCTGCAACGCCAGCGGGCTCGCCGAACACGCCGCTAAGCCGAGCGGTAACCCGCATCGCTTCCAAAATTTCTTCATCGGATACCGCAACCATTTCTCCGTGCGATAATCTGATTTGTTGAATCGCTCTTCGCCAGTTGCGCGGAGTACCAACTGCGATGCTGTCGGCTATTGTATTCGTATCCGTGGGGATCAAATCTTGTCCCGAAGAAAACGCATCGAAAATTGGTTTTGCCCCTTCTGCTTGAACTCCCAACAATCTTGGTACATGATCAATGAATCCAAGAAGTTTCATTTCCTGCAAACCCTTACCGATTCCGCCGATTGTACATCCATCACCCACAGAAACAACAACCCAGTCGGGCAGGTGGTCTTTCATCTGTTCCGCGATTTCGAGTCCGGCGGTTTTCTTTCCTTCAACAAGAAAAGGATTCGTACCGCTGTTGCGGTTGTACCATCCAAACTGATCACATGATTGTTTGCTTAGATCGAATGCCTGCTCGTAAGTTCCTTTCACTCTGAATACAGTTGCACCGAAAATTAGGAGTTGTGTAATTTTTGGTTCAGGTGCTCGCTCAGGAACAAAGATGTAACTATTTAAACCGGTTGCTGCTGATAGACACGCCAACGATGAAGCAGCGTTGCCTGTCGAGGCACAGGCAATTTCTTTGAAACCAAACTCGATTGCTTTCAAAACACCAACTGAACTTGCACGATCTTTAAATGAATTTGATGGATTGCGTCCGTCGTCTTTTAGAAATAATTTTCGTACTCCAACATGACGTGCAAGACGAGGCACATCGTACACTGGCGTCCAACCGATGTAAAGAAATGGAGGATGGAGCGATGGAGAAATGGGAAGTAACTCAAGATAGCGCCAATGGTCGAAAGGACGATTTGAGGTTTGAGATTTGAGATTTGAGCCGGCAGAATCAAAATCGTACTTAACATCGAGAATGCCTTGGTCTCCGCATTGGGAACATGTGAAAATGTTGCCGTGTGGATATTCTTTGCCGCAGATTATGCATTTTAAATTGGTTACAAAGTTAGGTGGTAAAATATTCATATAATTTATCTTCCTTTGTTTAGAGACCTTCAAGGTCTTGTAGACCTTGAAGGTCTATATCGTCTTCAATATACTCCAAAATATTATCTTCATTTATTTTCTTCGCATGATACTCCTTGAAGAGATTCCTGTTACTAAACCATTTGAGAACCGTCAACCTGTCTAACTTAGTAGCTGCGTCTGAAAGTACTATTTTATAAGAAGAATACGGATAATCTCTGTAGTCATCAACAAACCCATGCTTCTGAGGATTAAAATGAATATAATGAATTAGCGATATAAAATATCTCGGTGAAGGAACTTCTTTCCTTCGAAACCGTTTCTCGAACAATGCACCTGTACGACCGTACGCTTTGTTGATTGCTTTTGCGTACGCGTTGAATAGATTAGAAAACTGATTAGTAGGATTCGGTATTTTTAGACCTTCAAGGTTTTCAAAACCTTGAAGGTCTATTCCCTTGATGATCTCCCCTTCCGTCTTAATTCTCACAAATAAATGAAAATGATTTCTCAATAAACAAAATACAAACGTGTCTGCCACAGAAAGAATATATTTCTCATAGAGCGAAAGAAAATGATGATAATTTCGCTCTTCAAAGAAAATATTCCCTCCGTTATTTCCACGGTTATAGATGTGGAAAAACTTACCGTGCTCGAGTAATGGTAGGTCCTGCATACTTTAATTCCTCCTAAACCTTCAAGGTCTTCAAGACCTTGAAGGTTTTTATTTTCTCAATCGAAAGTAATATCGTTTCATTCGTTGCCGGTAGAGAAAACTCCGGCTCAATCTTATGATTGCCAACTGCCGAGATTGCATCTTTGATCGCAAGCCACACCGAGATCGCGAGCATGAACGGCGGCTCGCCAATTGCTTTGCTTCTTCTGATTGTTCCGACCGGATTTGGAACTCCCTCCGTCAACTTAACACGGAAATCTTTCGGAATATCCTGAACCGTTGGAATCTTATATGTATCTGGTGAATGAGTCATTAAATTTCCTTTAGTATCCCATTTAATTTCTTCTGTCGTACACCAGCCAACGCCTTGAATGAATCCGCCTTCAATCTGTCCCAAATCGATTTCAGGATTGATTGAATCTCCAACATCTTGAAGTATATCAGACCTCAATAAAGTATATTGTCCTGTAAGAATATCAATCATAACTTCAGAGGCAGCCATCCCGAATGAATAATAAAAGAACGGTTTACCTTGTCCTTTAATTTTATCCCAGCCAATTGTCGGGGTTTTGTAGAAGCCGGCGGAGCTTAAACTCACCTGTCGCAAGTTCATTTGCTTCATTGCATTTGCAAACGAGATTCGACGGTCGGGATGATCGGAATCGAAGATGAAATTATCTTTAAAAATGATGGACGATGGAACGGATGGATGATTGACGTCTTTTTCGTTCCACAGTTGTGCTAATTCTTTTGAAATTCGTTCTTTGATTATATCGATTGCATTTTTTACAGCCATACCGTTCATATCAGAACCTGATGAGGCGGCGGTTGCCGAAGTGTTTGGGACTTTAGATGTATTCGTCGCGTTTACTTTCACACGGTCGATGCTGATACCGAACTCCGCGGCTGCAATAAATTGCATTTTTGTGTTGAGTCCTTGTCCCATTTCCGTGCCGCCGTGGTTTACCAGAATCGTACCATCAGTGTACACATTTACCAGCGCTCCGGCTTGATTAAGAAACGTGGTTGTGAAGGAGATTCCAAATTTTACAGGTGTTAATGCGAGACCTTTTTTGAAGAATTCATTCTGAGTATTAAAATCGGAAATCTCTTTGCGTCGTTTTTCATAATCAGCAGATTTCAATATTTGATCATAGATGATATACAGTCGATTGTTCTCAACAGTTTGTCCATAATGAGTAATGTTTCTATCGTTCAATCCGTAAAAATTCTTACGGCGAATTTCGATGGGGTCTTTCTTCAGATATCGGGCAACTCTGTCAATCACCGTCTCCATCGAAGCCATACCCTGCGGTCCACCGAATCCTCTCATAGCAGTGTTCGGGGGTAAATTTGTTTTCCAAACCAAAGCAGTAACCGACATATTCGGGATGTAATAAGAATTATCTGCGTGAAGCATTGTACGTTCCATAATCGCGAACGACAGATCTGTTGCCGCACCGCCATCGCTGTTGAATTCAAGCTTCACCGCATCTATCAATCCTTCATCATCAAATCCTGCTTCATACTTTGTGAGATAACGATGACGCTTGCCGGTCATAATCATATCATCATCACGGAAGAGTCGAATTTTTACTGGTCGTTTTGTCACATTGCAAAGCAACGCAGTCCAACATGCAACATGGTTTGCTTGTGTTTCTTTTCCACCAAAGCCACCACCCATTCGTCTAACTTCAACAACGACTTCGTTACGCTTGATTCCTAAAACTTCAGCAATGAGTGTTTGGGTTTCAGTAGGATGTTGTGTTGAACTGAAAACATTTATCTCGTTTCCTTCTCCCGGGACACAAAGGCAAGTTTGTGTTTCTAAATACCAATGCTCTTGCGCCCCGGTACGCAATTCACCCCGCAAAACATGCTTCGATGATTTCAAAGCGATATCAACATCGCCGCGTTTCATTTCTCTTGGGGGACCTAATAAGCTGTTTTTCTCTATTGCTTCATCGAGCGTGAGAATTGCATCGAGTGGCTCATACTCCACCTTAATAAGCTTTTCAGCTTCACGGCATTTCTCTTCAGTTTCAGCAGCAATAAGAAACATTGCCTGTCCGATAAATGTTATATCTTGCTCTGCGAGAACCGGCTCATCCTTTATTACAGGTCCCATTTGATTGTGTCCGGGAATATCTTTGTAACACAAAACAACGTGAACACCGTTGACTTTTTTTGCTTCGCTCAGGTCAAACGATTTGATTCTTGCGTGTGCATATTGACTGTAAACAACTTTGCCTATAAGAAGTTGTTCATTAACGAGGATGTCGTCGATATAGATTGCTTCACCAGTTACGTGGCCAATTGCGGAATCGTGAGGAATTTGGGTTTCCATTATGCGGCTACTATTTTTTGTTCATTCTGGATTATTATCTTAGGTTCAGAATTCTTCGGTGGCACAGGTAAGCCTTGTTCATACAAAATTTTTATATGTTCAATCATACCAAATTTTGCTTTATATATGCAATCTTCCACCGAATGCCCGATTCCTGTAAAGCCTTCCAAATCGGGTGAGTAAAAACCAAAATAATCTGGTTCTTCAGTCGCTTCTATTATTAATGAATAATCTAATTGTATCATAATATTACCTCTTTAATTTTGTTTATCCTTCAAACCTGCTGCTTTCAAAATGGAATTACATGTACCGGTCGGAACTTCTTTCGCTCCATGATAATCAACTCTTATAATTTTATTCCAACCAGGCTTTATATAATACCTAATTGAACCTTTCTCTTTCACTATTCTAAATCCATTTTTCTCTAATAACCGTATTAATTCATTGAATTTCATATTACATTACGTCCCTCGATATAAAATTTGAACAATAAATTCTTTGCCGCAATTTTTCTAAACTCAGCGCTCCCCCTCACATCCGAAATCGGATTAAAATCTTTATTAATGTACTGTATTGCTTCTTCAACGACATTTCGTTTCCAATCTTTACCAATAAGGAACTGTTCAGTTTTAGTTGCTCGCTTAGTTATCTCTGCCATCCCGCCATATGCAAGTGTTATTAACTTGACTTTATTTTTATCTAGCTCAAGTCGGAAACCTGCACTGAGTGTAGAAATGTCTAATTCCTTCCGTTTCGATACCTTGTATGATTTTACAATTGAGCCGCTCGTTGGTTTCGGTATTAAAATAGAGGTTATCAGTTCATCCGATTTGCGAACGGTTTTTCTGTATCCAACAATGAAATCGTTGAGCGGAATCTCGCGTCTGCCATTCAAACTTTCAAGTACAACGCTTGCGTTATATGCCATGAGAACCGGTATTACATCTCCAATCGGGGAAGCGCTTCCGAGATTGCCGCCGAGAGTGGCAAGATTTCTGATTTGCTTTGCGCCGAATACGGAGAGCATCTCGTACAAAGCAGAAAAATCTTTTTTCACTTTTGGAATAATATCATCCATTGATACGCCTGAGCCGATTATTATTGAGGATTCGGTTGCAACAATATTTTTTAATTCCTCAATTCCAGAAAGATCAATTATCTCTTTTAGTAATTCATGACTTTTTGTAACACGAAGGGCAATGTCAGTTGCTCCACCGATGATGATGGTTTCAGGATGTTGATGCTTGAGTGAGATTGCCTCGCCTAAACTTGCAGGTCGGAAATAGCGTTGATTGTGGGTCTGGATATGAATCGATTCTTTGGAAATCGATTTCAACAGCTTCATAATTTGGGGTTCATTATTTGAAAAATGATCCACGCAGTTGTGAACACAAGATTTTTCCGCAGCTTCCACGATAGGTCTGTATCCTGTGCATCTGCATAAGTTGCCTGTCAATGCATTATCAATCTGTTCCCGCGTTGGTTTATTATTATTTTTATAGAGTGCAAACATCGACATGATAATTCCCGGTGTGCAGAAACCGCACTGACTTCCGTAAAGCTCGATCATCGATTGCTGCACCGGATGAAGTTTGCCTTCGGGTGTTTTCAAATTTTCGACTGTAATCAATTGTTTTCCGTGAATCATCGGCAGGAAAATTAAACAAGAATCGACCGCCCTGTAAGTTATCTTATTGTCAACAAGTTCGGCAAGTACTACCGTACAGGCGCCGCAATCGCCCTCGGCACATCCCTCTTTCACGCCTTTGTGGGTTGGCAAACTTCTGAGATAATTTAAAACGGTTGAAGTTGGGGAAAATTCTTTGAAATTCTTAAAATCAAGATCTACGATCTTTTCATCAAGAATGAATGAAATAGCACTGCGCATGAATACCTGTCAATAAAATTGAAATTTCTAAACAACCTTGTTTAGTTTAACAATTTTAGAGGCAAGTTTCAAGTTTTTAGAATGGTGAATATGTGAGTAGTGAGTAGGTGAGTGGTTAGTTGTGAGCTGTGAATAGGAAACCAAAACAATCATATCAATATCTAATATCTAACATCGGACATCTAAAATCTGACTATGAATCAACCCTAACGTTTTGCTTCCTCCACACTCACCGTTCTTAGCTCTTTGCTCTACGCTCTAAGCTAATTCAATCCGCACATTCCGCCCGCACAACCGCCGCCGGTGTATGGACCACACGATCCATCGGAACAGCTCGAGCCGGAATCGGATCCCATCGACATCTGTGTTACGGACATTAATTTTTTGTGATTGGTTGAACCGCATGACGGGCAGACGACATCTTCTGCTATTTCACGAACTTTATGAAATACGTCGTATGTTTTATTGCAGTCGGTACATTTGTAATCGTATATAGGCATAATCAATTCAAAATTAAAAATATGTTATTTAGGTAGATAATTTCAGTGAATTTAAATCGTTAACAAATCGCTGAATATCGGAATCGGAAAAACCTTTTTCTTTAGCGGCGCTTTCAAGCGTTCCCCAAATCGGTTCACCGCAAGCAAGGCATTTTATTCCTTTCTCCATCAAGTAGCTGATAGAAGAAGGAATTTCACGGATAAGATCTTCTATTTGAGTATCCTTTGCGATCATTTTTTATTTTGCTGTATTGTCCGATCAATTAACGGTGATGTATGAAAGGTGTTCATCGATTTTCGCTTTCAATACTTTTTTCGGAACAGCACCAATGACAGTATCTACCATTTGTCCATCACGGAAAATCCCGAGTGTTGGGATACTTCTTATACTGTAATTAATTGCCGTATCCATATTTTCGTCGGTATTAAGTTTAGCAACTTTGAGATTTCCGACGTACTCATTTGCCACTTCTTCAACGGTTGGGGCTATTATGCGGCATGGTCCACACCAAGGCGCCCAGAAATCTACCAGCACCGGTACATCCGATTCCAAGATTTCCTTTTTGAAGTTATCATCTGTTGCAGTAATAATATTTTTACTCATTATTTATATTTAATTTGATGCAGAACAGGGAAAAAGGATTCAATACTTCACATGAATCTTTTAAATAGTGAATGAAATAGATACAAAAGTATTATCCCTTTGGGGCTGATAATGGCGGAATAATCAATAAAAAAGCAGTCTATTTTCACTGAAAAAAAGATTCATTTCTATAAAGTGAATAACTATTCTTGCCTTCGAATGAAGTAATTCTTATATTTCTTAAAGTTACTATTTAAAATTTCGTACACTATGCCCAAAAACCTTAACAGAAATCTTCTATAGAAAGCCGGCAAACGAGGCAAATAATTATGGGAAAAATATTATTCAACTTAATTCTTTTATTGCTAATTGTTTTTACATTTTATAATCGATTAGTTTATGGACAAAATCCACAATCATATAATCCTAATCGACATTCTAAAGGGAATGAGGATTTTTTCATAAAAGATTTAAAGAAACCTAAATTTCAATTAAATGCAAAAGCTCCACAATTTCGAGAATGTCTTAAACATGCTGGATTTGGTATATCTAAACAAAATGAAACTTTTTCATTCTTACCTCGACTTTGGCATAGTGAAAAATATCTTGATAAGAATAAAAAAACGCTACAAGATAATACATCTCCGTTAAAGCGATCACCCATTTCATCACTTGAATCATTTTCATCTGATACAACGGTTAGAGCTTGGGTTGCACATTACTCATCGGGACTATTACCCAGCATAGACGAAGCCACTGCAATAACATCAGACCACCAGGGTAACATATATGTTACAGGTTACAGTGAATCTGGAGTTGGATTAAGTGATTTCCTAACTATTAAATACTCTCAAGGCAGTGTTGCTTGGACAGCTCGTTACAATGGCTCAGGTTCGGATCATGATATCCCTACTGATATTGAAGTAGATTCGATTGGAAATGTTTATGTAACTGGATATAGTTATGGTAGAGGGACATTATACGATTATGCGACGGTTAAATATAACCATGATGGGAAAGAAGAATGGGTAGCACGCTATTCCGGTCCGGGGCAAGGCGATGATGCAGCATTGTCATTAGCAATTGATAATTTGGGCAATGTTTATATCACGGGTTTTAGCGATTCTGATCCCGATCTACACTATTCACGGTATGAATTCACTACAATAAAATACGATCAAAATGGAAACGAGAAATGGGTTATTCGGTATGCTTACGAAGACCAAATTGATGATATCGGAGTAGCTGTTGAAGTTGACGCACAGGGTAATGTTTGCGTAGCTGGAATGAGCTATGATTTTGATACATACCATGATTATCTTGTAATTAAGTACGATCCCTTAGGGAATGAAATTTGGAAAAACCGTTTCGAGTATTATGGAGGTGATATATGCGATCACGTAACAAACATGACTATTGATAATAATGGAAGTATTTATATAACAGGTCAGAGTGGAACAATCCATAACGTTGCAAAAATTAACTCAGATGGTATTCTAAAATTTCAAAGAGGAGGAATTGGTTTATTAACATCAATAGCTGTTGATCAAAATGGAAATATCATTGTCGCAGGAGGTGCTGGAACTCGATATTCTGGCTGGGATTATGTTACAATTAAGTATGACAGTAATGGAGTTGATCAATGGGAAAAACGGTATAGTGATCCAAGCGGTGGGAATGATGGCATCAACGCACTTACCCTTGATAAATTAGGTAATATTTATGTAACAGGTTTGAGCACCAGCAGTAGCCGTAAAGCAGATTTTCTGACAATCAAATACTCACCTACTGGAATAGTACTATGGAATAAATGGTTCAACGGAAAGGATTCAACTGATTATGCGAATGATATTACCTTAATTGAACCGACGGGTTCAGTGTTTGTAACCGGGGTTAGTTTTAGTATCGATACTTGCTATTATGACTATTGTACAATCGAGTATGCGATGAGCAATGGTTTAGTGAGATCTAATTTAACATATGATGGCCCAGGCAAAGGTTATGATATCGCGAAGGGACTAGCAGTTGATTCAAAAGGAAATATTTACATAATAGGAACAGGTCTAAATGGTAGTACTCTTTTAAAATACAACTCATCCGGAACTTTAAAATGGATTCGCAATTCCCCAGCGCTGTCAGTCTTGGATATCGGAATAGATGATCTGGATAAAATCTACATAATGGGTAATTTTAATGGATCATTGCAAGTAAAAAAATATAATTCGGAAGGATTAATAGATTGGTCTATGAAATATCCTTTTATATATTCACCAGTTTCATATACATTAGCAAAACCATTCTACGTCGATAAAAAGGGAAATTTATATTCACTTGTTTATTCAACCGTAGATTATTCGTACCGCGTAATAAAACATGATTCAGATGGCAACTTGAAATTTAATGTTAACTACAGTTCAGATAGTAATACGAATAGTACTGTATATGCAATTACCGCAGACAATATGGAAAATCTGTACATGACTGGAAAAATTAGTTCTGACACTTCTTCAATGTATTATACAGTAAAATATGATGTGACTGGAACATTGAAATGGACTGCCAAGTATATGGGTGATGGAAATTCTCTGGCTGGGGAGTTTCTCTCAGCAATAGAAGTTGATAATAATGGGAATGTTTATGTTGGCGGAGGAATAACTGACTTAAACTTTAATAGTGATTTTTTTGTTATAAAATATGATTCTACAGGTACCATAAAATGGATAGATAAAGCTAGATGGAGGAATCGGTGGATATGATCGAGCAGAATTTATCGAAATAGATAATGAAGATAATATATATGCAAGCGGTGGCTTGAAAACAAATACTGGGTATGATTATGTCACAGTAAATTATAAAAACAATGGTCAACGTCAGTGGATTGCTACATATAATAATACCGAAGAGAATAGAAATGAGGGTATTTTTGGGATGGCTGTTGATAAATTTGGAAACACATTTGTAACTGGCTATAGCGATGACCGATTTGGTATTGAATTTTGTACCGTTAAGTTTGATTCATTTGGTCAAATCAGTTGGGTTGATCGTTACCATAGTTTGGGAAACCTTTTTAATTTTGCAACGGATATCGAAATTGATAATGAAGGCGCTGTTTATGTAACTGGAACTTCACAAGCTGGTCACTGGTTCGAAGGTGTTCACTTTATTAGTTTAATTAAATATATAGATAAACCTAAATTTTGCCTTTCAGCAGATTCTATAAATTTAAATCCTGTTGAGGTTGGATGTACAGCAAGTGAAACGGTTTTTGTAAAAAACGAAGGAAAGCAAACTTTATATAACGTTTCGATACAATCAAACAGTTCATCCTTTAAAAATTTTCCTTCATCGATTTCAATACCACCACTCGATAGCGTACCAGTTACGATAACATTTGCACCAACAGATACAGGATTATTTGTTGGAGAAATTGTTTTCCTTTATCTCAGTAAATCTGAAATACTTCAGTTAAGTGGAATTGGTAATGGTGATAAAAAAGGAATACAAGTACCTGTCCAACTTGGAGAAAATTGGCAGCTCATATCGATTCCAGTTATTACAAAATGTCCGCCAGTAATTCAACCACTTTTTGGATATCATAACAGTTATGTACTGAGAGACTCACTTTCAAAAGGTTATGGCTACTGGCATAAATTTAAAACACCATCCATTACATTTACAGGCTTCCAATTTATACGAGAAACCGTCTATGTCGATGGGAGATGGAATATTATTGGTTCGCTCTCATATCCAATTTCAATCTATAATCTTACTTCGTTACCTGAAAATATCATTATTTCACCAATTTACGAATATAACAATGTAGGTTACACCATGGCTGACAGCATAAAACCGGGACGCGGGTATTGGGTAAAGGTTAAACAAAATGGACAACTAATTCTGGATACTGAATCAAAACATTTTAAACCAATTACAAATTCACGTGTATTCGTTGAATCCTCAAATAAAATTATCTTTAAAGATGCCATAGGAATAAAACGTATTCTCTATTTCCAAACAAGTCTCGATGATTCAACAGTAGAAATTTTAGATTTCGAACTACCTCCAATCGCACCGACGGGAATATTTGATGTCAGGTTTGCTTCCGGAAAAATGCTTGAAATCGTTGAACACAATAATAGCAAGGAATTACCGATAAGGATTTCTTATGCACAGTATCCATTGATGATCGAATTTAAACTGAGAGCACAGGAGGGTAAATATTTATTGAAAGTGGATAATAGCGAGATACCAATACAAGTAAATGGTTCAAATGAAATAACAAATCCGCAATCTCAGATTAGTCTCTTATTTCAAGGTTTTTCAACACTCCCAGATAAGTACTCATTAGAACAAAACTATCCCAACCCTTTTAATCCAACTACAAAGATACGTTATCAACTTCCGGTAAAGTCTAAAATTATTCTTAAAATTTATAACTTGCTAGGTAGTGAAATAAATATACTTGTTGATGAGATTCAAGAGGGAGGTTATAAATCTATTGAATGGGATGCAACAAACAGTAAAGGTTTGCAAGTTCCAAGTGGAATTTATTTCTACCACATCCACGCTGGAATATTCAATGATGTCAAAAAGATGCTGCTGCTTCGATAGTATCAAATGACCTCGGGAATATATCGTATAGAAGCCGTCCCTCTATTCTGAGTAGCTTTCTTTGTTGAAAGTTACACCAAAGACTCGTATATTCATTCTACCCAAATGCTCAAAATATCTCGCATATTACCAAAAAACACTCCGATTTTCCTGTTCTTCTTATTAATTTTTTCTTTTAAGCTTTTTGCTCAAGAAACCAAACCGTCTAAGGTCGAAGTAGCCGAGTTGAAAGCTTTTAAACCAATTGCATATAAGATTCGGAACGAAGTTCTTGAAAATTATGATGTTGCAATGCTTGTAGATTTACTGCCAGTTATAGATAGTGGTGTTACGAAAATTATCAATGCGCAACTTCCAGACACATTGTTCATTTCCGGTGAAATGCAGAATGAAAAAATAAAATGGGACAATGGGGTTAAAAATTTGCAAGATGTTCTAAATAAATTTAAAACAACAATTGAAAAAAAAGATGGAGAAGAAATCCTAGAGACAGCCGAGGAATTATGGATCCGTTATGAAGTTCTCTTCTGGTTAATTTATCCGACTCCTGAGGAGCTTGAATTATTTTATCAGGCATTTCATCCAATTTATTATGAACATATGCCAGAATATAACATTAATGAAATAAAACTTGCGGTGATTGAAGTTCAAGCGAAAATGGATGAGCTTAATAAAATAAAAATCCCTCAACAAGTCGGAAGAATACAAAAATTATTTTATAGAGAAAGAGCTGAATTAAATCGATCAGTGAAATACATGATAAAGGTTATTAATCTAATTGATGATGAAAAAACTGTGATTGATGCGATAAAAGAGGTGTATGAAAAGTATCAAGCTTTGGAAAAGATTTTCAACCAATGAATATAAACTATCAAATTTTTTCAATTATATGGAGAACAAATATGTTAAAAATAATTTACGGAGTACTCATGTTTCTTATTCTGGCAGGAATGGGAAGTACAGCGATGACTGAATCGATCTTCCCATACAAATATATTAAAGAGACATTACCCAATGGACTCACTGTCGTAATGATACCGATGGAGAGCCCTGGACTTGTTGCATACTATTCGGTTGTACGAACGGGCAGTCGTGATGAAGTAGAGCCGGGCAAGTCGGGCTTTGCGCATTTCTTCGAACACATGATGTTCCGCGGTACGAAGAAATATCCCGGCAATGTTTACGACAGCATCGTTACAAGTATCGGGGCCAATGCGAATGCATATATAACCGACGACTACACATGCTATCATATGAACTTTGCGAAGGAGGATTTGGAGAAAGTAATTGACATTGAGAGTGATCGGTTTCAGAATCTTTACTATGAGATTCAGCCATTCCAAACCGAAGCGGGGGCGGTATACGGTGAATATCGCAAGAATGTAACACAACCCTTCGCTCTCTTGAACGAAAAGATTCAAGACCTTGCTTACGATGTTCACACATACAAGCATACAACTATGGGATTTGAAGCCGACATAAAGGCGATGCCTGAGCAGTATGAGTATAGCTTATCCTTTTTCAATCGTTTCTACCGCCCTGATAACATAGTTCTTATCATCGCGGGTGATATCGATCCTGTATCAACAATTGAACTTATCAAGAAATACTATTCCTCTTGGAAAAAAGGTTACGTTCCGCCCATGATACAACCAGAGCCGCCGCAAACCGCAGAGCGGACAGGCGAGGTTTCTTATCCCGGAAAAACATTACCAATCATCGATATCGGATATAAGGGAGATGCATTCGATCCCAACAACAAAGATTTTATCGCCGCACTCCTGCTCGGTGATTTAGCTTTTGGTGAAAATAGTGAGCTTTACAAAAAACTCGTTATTCAAGAACAGAAAGTGCAGTTCCTTGGGTCAGGAATTCCAATGAATCGGGATTTGCCATTGTTCGAGATTTATTCTATGGTGAAAAAAGAAGACGATATTAATTACATACGGGATGAAATCTATAAGACGCTGGAAGAATATAAAAACAATCCGGTTGAAGAAAATAAATTGAACGACCTGAAGAGGCGAAATAAATACAGCTTCCTGATGGGACTTGATACACCTGATCATGTTGCGGGTGGGCTTGCTCGTTTCGCGGCAATCACTGGAGGGATTGATGTGATCGATCAATTGTACGGTCAGCTCGAAAAAATATCTCCACCGGATATTGTAAGTGCTGCCAAGAAATATTTTACAAAAGAACGACGTACTGTTGTTGTTCTGAAAGGAGTCAAGCAATGAAAACCACATTACTCTCAACACTTTGCATCATGGTGCTGCTTATGACGACTACTGCAATCGGAGAACAAAAAAATTCACACAATAATTCTGTTTTGTTACCAGTAAAGAACGACCCCACAATTTCATTCCGGTTTTGGTTCAAAGTCGGCTCGCAAAATGATCCCGCAGGAAAGGAGGGACTTGCGAATATTACTGCACAAATGTTAACAGATGCCTCAACGGCTAAAAACAGCTATGAACAAATTCTCGACAAACTCTATCCACTTGCGGCAAGTTATAACGCATCAACATCAATGGAGATGACGGTTATTTATGGACGAACTCACCTTGATAATATAAATGATTATTATCCGCTCTTTTTGGATGCGATACTTGCCCCGGCATTCAAGCAAGAAGATTTAGATCGCATCAAAAGTCAGGTGCTTAATTTCCTCGAGAACACTTTGCGTTATGCAAGCGATGAAGAACTCGGCAAAGCAGTGCTTTATAACGAAATCTTTGCAGGTACATCTTACGGTCATATCACTTCTGGAACAATTGAAGCGGTTAAGAGTATCACGCTTGACGATATACGTGATTTTTATAAAAAATATTATACAAGGGATAATTTAGTAATTGGTTTAGGCGGCGGATATGAGGAGGTTCTCCTTCAGAAGTTGAAGGATGATCTCGCCGCTCTCCCGGCGGTCGCACCAAAATCAATTGCTAAGCCGACATTCAAACCAATCAGCGGATTAAAAGTAGCTATTGTAGAAAAAGATGCGCCTGCAACAGCGATAAGTATGGGTTTTCCGATTAATGTTCTGAGAGGAACTAAAGATTGGTACGCACTTGCGATTGCAAATTCATGGTTAGGAGAACACCGTAATTCGAGCAGTCATCTTTATCAGGTGATTCGTGAAGCTCGTGGGCAAAACTACGGAGATTACTCGTACATTGAGAATTATCCTAATGGTGGTAGATTGCAATTACCTCCTCAGAATGTATGCCGACGACAGCAGATATTTGAAATATGGATACGTCCCGTGCCAAACGAAAACCGGCACTTCTGTTTGCGTGCAGCTCTCCGTGAGTTTAAAAAGTTAGTCGAGAACGGAATGACAGAAAACGATTTCAATCTCACAAGAAAATTCTTAAAGAACTACGTTCTTCATTATGCACCAACTACTATGGAACGTCTCGGATATGCTCTTGACGATAAATTCTATAATGTGAATGGGAGCCATCTTGAGCTGTTCCGCAAGATGATGGATGAAATAACGTTGGCTGATGTGAATGCCGCAATCAGGAAATATTGGCAGACGAAGAATATGCAGATCGCCGTCGTTACAAAGGATGCAAAATCATTCAAAGATGCATTAGTGAATGATACACCAAGCCCGATAAGTTATGCAACACCCAAACCTGAATCGGTTCTTGAGGAAGATAAAGAAATAAGTGTTTTCCCTTTAAAGGTGAAAGAGGGGAATGTTAATATAACTCCGGTTATGGATTTGTTCGTTAAATAATTAATAATCATAACTTTTATTTGATTAAGTGGCTGTCCAAAAAATCTTTGTGAACCTTAGTGTGCTTAGTGTCTTAGTGTTTTTCTTTTCATTATTTACCACTAAGGCACTAAGTTCACTAAGAAACACTAAGCAATATTTATTTTTTAGACAACCTCAGATGATTTTTTTAGTTTACAATTCCTTCCTCATTGAAAACTGCTAAGCCGTCTATAGTTCCGATCCAAAGATTTCCGTTTCTATCGAACGCAAGCGTCTTAACAATATCACTTGGAATTTCTGAATTTTCTTTATTCCACGTTTTCCATGTATTTCCCCGCAATCTCGTTAAACCGATGTTGGTCCCAAACCATACATCTCCATTTGTGTGAGTAACAATTACATTTACGAAATAATTAGGCAGTCCTCCACCAAGCGTTGAATCACCAAATTGTACCCATTCTGTTGTAATTGAATTATATTTATAAGTCCAATCACCATAAGTCCCGAACCATATTGTGTTACTATAAGTAAATCCCATGGAGATGATAGGGAATGGTTTATCGTTGGGTGCGCTCATGTTCCAATCTAAATCGCCATCATACGATATTACACCCTGAGTGTATGTGCCAAACCAAATTGTATTGTCAAATGGATTTACTCCAACACTTCTAACATAATCATCGAGAATCAAACTATTTCTTGATGTGTAATCGATCCAGTATCCTTCACTTAAATTTGTCCGATGCGGTATAAAACGATTTACACCCTTAGCACTACCAACCCAAATCTCGCCCATATTATCTACTGCTATTGAAAATATCATATCTGAAGTTAGTGTTGGTGTTTTATATTCTATCCAAGAATCAGCCCAATAAGAGCTAAACAACCTTCTTAACCCACCTCCTGCCAACCCAAACCAAACAGTACCATCCTTGCCGACTGTAATTGTATTTACATGATAAATGTTATTATCTATCCCATATTCAAATGGTTTCTTAATTATTTCCCACCTACCTGATAAAAAACGATTTGCTCCTTTATCGGTTCCAATCCAAATAGCTCCTTTCCGATCAATGGTGATAGTGTTGATTCTATTACTTATGAGATTACTGTTTTTTATATTAAACATTTTCCAAGGAACATCCCTCGGCGTTTCATCACCTGATGTCGGGGGCTTGTTGCAGCCGATCCAAAATTGAAAACAAAAAATAACACAAGAGATTATAATATATCTTTTCATAAATTTACCTCGTTTGAAATTATCTTATCACCACAAACTTCCCCATCTGCGTTCCGTATTCCGATTCGACTGTAAATACGTACACACCGCTGGCGATTGCTCTATTACTTTCACTAATCAGATTCCAATCCAATTCTCCTCGTTCTGTGTTTTCGTGATACAAGGTTGTAATTATATCTCCTGTTAGTGTAAATATACGTATTGTACACTTTGGCGGTAAATGGATAAACTTGAGTAATCTCTTGTTTTCGTTCCACACTTTCGCTCGTCCTTCATATCCGCCCATCTCAAATGTGTAATCCTCATCCACACGGTATGGATTTGGAACGACAAGAACTTTATTCAACTCGTGCGATACTGAGAATGGCATTTTTATCCTTTTTCGTGATGCCAATACAGACGATTCCATAC
>JASEHD010000063.1 GCA_030019075.1 Bacteroidota bacterium | reverse complement strand
ACCACCGGTAGCCCTTTTATTCAAATCTATTATCTAAAAAACGGTCAACTTGAGTAAGTTAATAACTGAGCATATGCCACCGGCGGTACGATTTCGATTGCTTTAAGCTCTATTATCACTTTGTCTTCAACAAGGAAATCAAGTCGATAACCACAATCCAATTTAACATCACGATAAATTAAAGGAATCGGTTTTTGCCTTTCAAAACGAATACCTTGTGCATTAAATTCAGATGCAAGGCATTCTTCATAAGCGCTCTCGAGCAATCCGGGACCGAGAGCTTTATGAACTTCGATCGCACATCCAATGACCTTATTTGATATTTCATTTTCTATCACAAATACTCCTTTGCGATCTTTGCGCCTTTGCGTTTAAATACTCCAGGTGAGAAGGAACAAAGAACGCAGAATATCATATTACGCTTTTTCCATGGTTCGGGCTGTTTCCATTCAATCTTTTAATCGCGGCATCCAAGCCTCGCTCGAACATCACTTTTGCCATGTGCATCCGATATTCTTTTGTAGCACGGATGTCTGTAATTGGTTTTATTTCTTCTTCGATCAATTGTTTTGCTTTCTCAACCAAAGAATGAGTTATGGATTGTCCGTTTAAGAGTTTCTCTAACTTTTTCGCACGAATCGGAACCGGAGCTACAGCACCGAATGAAATCCTGAATGTTCCATCGTCCAATGCAAGGATCAGTAAATTTACCTGTGCAAGATCTTCGCCGATGTAGCGTCCCAATTTTACCCAGCAACCAGCATGCTTCGCCTTTGGAAGCGGGAGAGAAACGGCTGTAACTATTTCTCCTTTTTGCAATGAAGTTTTACGCGGCGCAACGAACCAATCGGTAGTTGAAACACTCCGTTTGCCCCTTGGTCCCGCAATCATTATTGTTGCATCGTAAGCACAGAGCAACGGACCACTATCCATGCACGGTACCGCTGAGCATATGTTGCCGACAACCGTTGCTCTGTTTCGAATTCCGACTGACGCAACTGTTTTGGCTATCTCAAAGATTACCGGATATTTTTCTTTAATGATTTTCGATTCGATCAAATCTGAAAACGTAACACCCGCCCCGATGAAAAGTGTATCATTCTCAAACTTAATCTGATTGAGCGCATCAAGTCCTTTGATATCTACTACCAAGTCTGGCTGAGCAACATTTTCTTTTATCATATCAACGAGATCGGTGCCGCCTGCAAGTATTGCTGCGTTCTTTGATTGCGCGAGAATCGTTAATGCCTCGCCTATGCTTTTGGGTTTTGCATAATCGAAATGGTGTATTATAGCCAAGTAATTACCTTAATGATATTAATATTTTTATTTTTCATCGTTTACGATGTGGAGAAATATTTATTAATTGGGAATATTTTTGTCTAGGATTTTCTTAACAAAATCTGGTAAGGGTGACTTCTCTTTATTTGCAAGAACTTTAATTTTATCGTAACTCGCAACTTCCATTTCCGCCCAGAGGATGTCGAGACGCCGAATTGAACGTAATGCAATATGTAGATAGTTGTCAGGATTTCCCCAGTAACATCGGTTGCAGATGTTTGGAGTTTTCTCCCGTTTCCAATTAAGGCAATGTTCACATGACCACGATTTTGCTCTATTACAGGATCCGCAAAGCAACATGAACTCTGATAAATTTCTATTTAACAAAATATCATCTCCTGCAACTTCATATGGAACTCTATGGTCTATTTGAAAGTACCGCAGCTCAAAGCTGCCGTTACATATAGCACACTTCCCATTTTGTATCTTTAATAAGTCTTTCTTAAAGTCTTTTGGAAAAATTATTCTTCCGCTTAATTTATTTTGCTGAATTTTAGTGAAGTCCCCAAATCGATATGCGGCAATTGATCTACCTTTCTTGTCTTTTACTCTGAATGTCTCCAGTGGCAAACCAGCTTCACGAACATCTCGAGCAGCACGGGGAGGATGGTTATAACCATATTTCGCCTCTAAATCTTCTGTTGTTATATAGCCATGCTTTAATATATGCTCAATTACGATCTTTGCTCGCTTATTTGTAATTGCTTTGGCTATTTTAAGAAATTCTCTTGGTAGGTTTATATTTTTCATTCGATTACATTATAAACATTTCTGTTTGATGTGTCAATTCTTGTTGATGAATGTCTTCATTATCCATGCCGAGTTTATCTATCACTGCTTTGGATAAATAGAGTGATTCATAAGTAAGGTGGTTGCGCTTTAGTAAGGTGGCTTGAGATGATCTGCCAGCGTTTATTTCAATCTTTTCCAGTCGTAAATCTGATGGCAACGGCTTGCCAAAAGTTTTGTTATCAGTCCGCCCATCATAGCTCAGAATAAAAGGAATTTTTCTTTCCGTGAGTTTGTATAATGAGGTAATAAAAGTTTCAGAATCAAGGTCTTGGAAATAACGGAATCCCCCGCTCTCAAAAGTCCCTTGGTAAGGAGGATCCATATAAATGAGGTCATGGATTTTTGCTTGACTTAGAATTTTAGTATAATCTTGGCAAGTCAGAATTACTCTATCTTTAAAAAGATTGGACACACCAATAATATCTTGCTTCATCATTGAAGGATGCCTTCCAAGTCGTCGATTGTCCGGACTCTGGTTAAAATCTCCATCAAAATTATATCGAACCGCTGCCTTAACACACCGTGCAAGAAGGTATAAAAGATAATCAGTTCTCTGAGTTTTATTGAATTTCTCTCTAATTTCGTCGTAGAACTCTCTCTCATTTCCGTGTTGAGCGTTCCAAAGTTTAGTATATTGCCTTGCAGTTTCCTCTGGTTTTTCGATGATCAATCGCCATAAATCGATAAGTGGTTTGTTTATATCGTTTAAGTGAAATCGTTTGCATTTTTTCCTGAGAGCAGTTGCAATTGACACTGCGGCGGAACCAGCAAATGGCTCGAACAATGTTTGTGTCTCTGATGGAATATATGACAAGATCTTGGGTGCAAGATTTCGTTTACTTCCCTGATATGGTATAGGATGTGGAACCCTCATATTACATCAATTTCATTCTCACATGATACATAAAGTAATCGACTTTCTCAAAGTGTATGAGCAGATATTTTGCACATAATAGCTTGTATCTTCAATGGATTCTCATGTTAATTATGTTTAGCTTTTTCCATTCGGTGGTAGAAATGCAACAATACGGCACATTGCCGATTCTAACTCGATGCCTCTCAACGGGAAGCATCCTATCCAACAGCGTTTGTTACTGAGCTTGTTGATATCGCCGCCAAGGTTCTCAGCATGCACCAATTTTTTTGGGAACAGTTTCAGGTGCATAACCTGATAATATTCATCCTGCGGGAACATTTCGTCCCACGACCCCACGCCGTATTTTCGCTTCAGTTTCGCTTCGGCTTCTGTAAATCGGGCGGGATGCCATTGACGAATGATGGTGTTCATCGGATGATCCGCGCTCCCGCAATCAACGCCAATCCATTTGATTTTCATTTGAAGCGCCCATTTGTGAAAGCCGGGTCCGGGTCCGGGATGCTTTACGAAATATCGTATCTCATCAGAACCTTTCTGATCCCACGCATAACGGTTGTAGCCGGTGTTGATGATGAGGATGTCGCCTTTTTTTATCTCGACTTTTTTCATCAGCATTTCAGGTGTATACAAATCGTAATCGTCGACTTCTTTTGATATATCAACTACAACGCCTTGGCCGATCCATTCGTTCATCGGCACCTCGCCGATTGAACGACCGGAAGCATGAAAATGAATCTCGCCATCCATATGCGTGCCGACATGATTGCTCGTTGTGATGATCTGTCCGTTTGCGCCTTGCCCCATGTGCGCGCCGGCAATCCGTTTGAAGTATTGAATTCCGAACGGCATATAGCTGGGCCACGGCGGTGTGTGTATGCTAAGTCGCTGAGTGAGATCGTAGACTTTGAGTCTGTCCATGAAATTTAAAAATTCTTGTGTCTTCATTTCAGTATTCCTTTTTGGGCTAAAGCCCATCTCGTTTTTGTTTGATTCTCCCCACGATAAATCGTGGGGTTATTTGTCAATATAATTTTTAGCCCCGACCTTTAGGTCGGGGTATTAAATATAAAAGGTATTTGACTTTAGTCAAAACTCACTCGGCAATAGTCTTGAATCCATATTTATTCATAAACTCATCGTACTCTTCAGCAAATGATTTTATTCTGTGATGTTCTTCTTGATTACTAATATATCCTCTTACTTTATTGATCATCGATTCACTCACTGAAGCGGCAAAATAATCGTCTTGCCATTCGAATTTGCCTTTCAGCATCTGCTGTTCGTTTATCCAGTGAGAAGATTCACCTTTTATTAATTGAACAACCTTGCTAATTGTTTGTTCAGAACCCAAAGAAATCAAAAGATGGATATGATCTGAAACGCAATTCATGGTATCAATGAATATTCCTTTATGAATACTGTTTTCTTTTATATGATGTAATAACGCGTCTTTTAATTCGTTCCGAATTACCGCTTCTCTGTTTTTTTTCGACCAGATTAAATGGATCATGATTTTTACATACGACATATAACCCTCCTTATGTTTTGGTTGAAACCAAATTTAATCCCCGACATGAATGTCGGGGCAATTATTTTCTCTATTTAATTTGATTCGCTAATCCAACAATCGCTTTTATAAACGGTTCTGCGGGTGCGCTTAACACACCAGCGCCAATTTGTCCGACGCCGGCATTTTTATGTGCGACACCTGTATCAATAAACGGAAGAATATTCTTTTCCACAACTTTTATAACATCAATCCCGGTCGGTGTGCCACGGAAATTGAGATAAGGAATTTTGTAAATGTTATTTTCAGCGGCAGTTATCTCGTACATCTTTAATGTGTAGTTGATCGCATCTTTTGTTGAGCCGCCAACAAATTGCACAATCGCCGGCGATGCAGCGATTGCAAATCCGCCCAAACCATTTGTCTCGGTAATTGAACTGTCGCCAATATCGGGATTCGCGTCGTCTTTTGTGTACCCGGTAAAGAAAAGAGCATCCGGGATCGGTGACGGTCCCGTAAACCATTTATCTCCGGTACCCGATAATTGTATTCCGAACTCGGTTCCATTTCTCGCCATAACTACTACGATACTTGAGTGTTCAATATTCCGTGCGGCATCAAGCGAGAGTTTCGATGCGCCCATTGAAAGATTAAGAAAAAAATGATCGTTGCGGTTGATGAATTCAAGAACGCTTGCTGCAATTTCTTTGTCGTCCGTTGTTTGGATAATGGAAGGCGCAAGTGTTCGGTACAAAAGTGAGGTCGCGGCTCTGTTCCTATTATGAACTTCATCGCCCATCTGAAGCGCCTGTGCGATGATGTTTTTCAAATCGATCTTTCCGATTTTTTCGATTGCTTTTTTTAGCGACGGGTAAAGAATTTTCTCCATCCATTTTAATCGTTCAATAACGTCGCTGCTGAACGCTCCGTACCTGAGAACTTTTCCCAGGCCCTCGTTCATTGTACAGAATGCTTTGTTACCGTACTCATCGTTTTGCAAGATGAATACCGGCATCGACGGCGAAACGATTCCCGCCATGGGTCCAACTGCCGAATGTTCGTGGCACGGAGAGAATTCGATTTTACCCGATGCTGCAATCTGCTCGGCTTTTTCGGGAGCGTCGACAATCCCTTCGTAAATCAGCGCACCGATGACGGCGCCGCGCATCGGACCGCACATATTTTCCCATGTAACCGGTGGACCTGCGTGGAGGAGGAGATTTTTCTTCATACCGGGAACAACATCAAGCGCTTTTCCCATTCCGACGATGAACGGTTTGCTGTTGAGGATTTTTTGAATCGCTTGTTTGTTAGCCGCTTCAATCTTATCGGTATTCGATTTGATTATCGACATTACTTTATCATCGGTGAAGAGCGGCGGTCGCCAATCGACGTGTACCGATTTCACGTTTTGTTTGTCGAGTGTTTCTTTGAAGGATTTAAGTCCTATGTTGATGACTTTGAGTTCGGATTGGAATAGATTATTCATAATAATATTTTTAAATCCAAATTAAATCTGATGATCAAGATAAAATAACAATAACGTTTAAAAACTATAAACGATTTTATTATAATGGTGATGTGTAAATTCTACATCGCACATGGTAAGTGAATTTTGTTTAATGATCTATTCCTAAAATAAGAACCGGAATATCAATATCCGAAATTCCGCGATGTTCTAAGTCCCAAACGAACTGCTCGAAGTATGAGACACCGGTCGACATCTGATCGGCAAATTTCTTGATGGGCACGATCTCAATTCCAGCATCAATGAAACCGAGTTTATTGAAGATTGTCATCTTTGCACAAACATTGTATACCATAAACGCATATTTGCCGAATTGAACTTCAATACCAAGATTCTCTTTGATGAAATCCATCTCTCTGAATGCACCCCTATTTAATTTGGCAGGTTTATAAGTTGAAGAATAGTATTGAGTGGGATAATCACAGCGAACTCTTTGGTTTTGCCAATTGTACTTAGCAAATTCAGATTTGAACGCGATGTTTAAAGCTTTAGGGTTATAGAGTATCTTACCCGGCATTGATTTTTCCCTACTCTCTTTTGTTTTGGTTTTCTTTGCGCTTACACGTTTTATTACACGCTCAACCTCCTTAAAAAGATGAGGATACTTTTTATTAATAGTTTCTTTTGCGTTGTTGAAAGAGTAGATACCGACAATTTTCATTGAGAGTATCCATTTCCATTACCCTTCCACTCTGCAGGTATTTGCGAAACCTTTTCTTTGCCGGTTGGTTCGAACACGGGCTTACCGAGTGGTCGGATTTTTAGTTTACCAGTGTAAAAGTCTTCAATTCTTTGCTTCGTAACTGTAACGTATTCCTCTTCTTTGTCAACGCCAGCCGCTTTTCGGTTATGCTTCAATGCAGCTATTAGCGCAGAACCAACCCCACAGTAAGGATCAAGAACCCAATCATCTTCATTAGTCAATGCAAGTACACATCGTTCAATGAGTTCAATCGGATATTGGCAGGGATGAATCGTCTTTTCAGGATGATTTGCCTTAACGTTTGGTATATCCCAAAGTTCTTCATCCCATTCTTGTGCGATGAATTCCCAAACGTCTGATGGATTTTTGCCAAGAGGATTTCCAGACGGTAAACCACGTTTTGGTCCTTTAAAATATCGCTTCCCTGGATATTTTGATGGAACTCGAACTGTATCTAAATTGAATGTATAGGTATCAGATTTAGTAAACCAGAGAATTGTTTCGTAACGCCCAGAGAATCTTTTGCTAGCATGCAAACCATGGTTAAACCGCCATATGATTCTGTTGCGGAGTTTTAAACCGTATTTTTTGAAGTGTGGGTAGTACAAAGTATCGAGTGGAAACACTTCTGAGTTGTCAACAAAATTACCGACTTGCCAACAAATGCTTCCGTCAGGTCTCAATTTGCTGACGAGTTGTTCAATCACTTGATCTTGAAACTCTAAATAAATTTCGATAGCTTTTTTACTTTCGTATTCCTTGCCAAGATTATACGGTGGAGAAGTAATAATAAGTTTCGCAGTATCATTTGGGATTGTTTTAAGAAAGTCGAGCGTATCTCCACAATAAAGTACAATCCGAGCAGAAGCGTCGAAGTTTTTGTAAACTTCGGGTCCCGTAAACATAGGAAGTGTGTTTGACTGGATAAGCATAATTCAATTTACAAAATTCAATCTGAGAGAGCAAACTTCATAGTTATTTGCAATATTTACACATTAACGATTTATTATTGATATCGCTAACATGCTCGCCGCCGCATTCGATTCCATCACCTTCACACCTCCCGCTCCAAGTGCTGTAACAACTGCGGTTCGGTTTTGCGGGTCTTTGTCGGTACCGGTTACAGAGCAAACAACCGGCACATATCGCTTTTGTTGCACTGTAATTTTCTTTACCTCTTTCAACACCGGAATTATTTCAACCAGCGGATCCATATTCGAACCATAACCGAGAACGATATCGAGAAGAATAACTGCTGTTTCCGGGTCTTCAGCTTCTGATATAATCCGTTTGTTCCTTGTCGAATAGTCGATCATCGGGTGCGGCTTACCGACAGTGAATTCATCATCGCCCAAATCCAAAATCGTATGCTTCTCGCTTTTCGATGAGTCTTTCAATTTTTTACTGCTGCCGAATGGAATATTAGAATACACTTCACCCAAAACATTTTGACAAAGCAACTGCGCTTCGTCGCAGAATGTTCCGCCGCTGTACAGTGCGCGGAGATATTTTTGTCCCAACGATAATTTCGCTTTCTCTACTTTTGCAATTTGCTCGATTTCACTTGTTCGGGATTTCAAATTTTCATCGACTGATTCGATACTGTCGTGTTTCGATAATGCAACTGCTTTCATCGCAGCTTCTTCAAGCGTCAATGCCTGACGAATGTTGCTTCCCTTGAGAAATTCGGGTGAAGCACCAAGGAAAACTCCGACAACCGGTTTCCGAATTCCGCGTGCAACTGAAATTATTTTCTCCACAACTTCAGTCGCTGGCGGTTTTGAGACGAGGAGAATAACATCCGTGTTTGGATCTGCTGTCAGGGCTTTTATTCCCTCAATGAACATTATACCGCCGACTTCCTTTCTCACATCTCGTCCACCTGTACCGATTGCCTGAGAAATTCCACAACCCGCATTCGAGATCAAACAAGTTACTTCTTGCAATCCTGTCCCTGATGCTGCAACAACACCGATGTTTCCTTTGTTTACTACATTTGCAAATGCAAGCGGGACACCGTTAATAATTGCCGTTCCGCAATCGGGACCCATAACAAACAGATTATTTTCTCTCGCGAATTTCTTCAACTCGATTTCTTTTTCAATAGGAACGTTATCTGAAAAAAGCATAACATGCAATCCGCGTTGCAGTGATTTCATTGCAACGTCGCCGGCATATCGCCCTGCAACGGAAATCATTGCCATATTTGCATCCGGTAAAACATTCAACGCACCATCGATGCTTTGCGGTGTAAAATTCTCACCGTCATCCGATTTTTTCGTCGCTTTGAAAATCTCATCGATCTTGTAAAGAACATTTTTTGAATCAACACCCTCTTTAAGCTTGAGTGCAACGATGAGATCCATCTCTCCAGCCGGTTGGACATCGGGTGTCATCAAACCGGAAGAAGTGAGTATGGATTTGTTTTCTTTCGTTCCCATCACAACGGCAGAATCGTCAACACCTTCCATCTCTGAAATATGTTTCGCGATCAGCATGATCGAGATTGAGTCGTAGTACTCGCCTTTTTTAATTATTCCAATAATGTTCATTGTATAAACCTTTTAATACCAAGGAGGAAACCGACTGCTTGATCTGCCCCTGATGTTGCTCCTATTGTAAATAACGATCTCGTGTTTTGAATAATCTCATCTTCACCGGCATGCAGAAGAGAGTCAATCAATTGTTTAAACTTTTCAAACAGAAATCCATTTGCCGAGCATCTCAAAAATGCGGTTGTAAAATAATTTCCGCTTTCAACCGTTTTATATATCTGTTTGATCATATTTGAATTATCGGACGAATTAATCATGCTTTGTAGATTCAATGCAATCAAAACTCCCGAAATAAAATCATCGCCGCTCGGTGTTAGTCCGGGACCTAAACCCCCGAGCATCTTGATCCCCCAAAGAAAATCATCCGATAGAAATAATTGAACGGCATTCTCACACCGCTTGACGTATTGAATCTCGAACGATGATGTGAATACCTTTTTTCTACTTTCATCAAGAAGGAACGCTAAACTTTTCGGTGAAGAGAATTCAATTAGAGTCGATTCAAAGAATCTTAAATTACGCTTAAACTTTTCTTCGTTGAAGTCAGATACATACAATTTAGAATCGTATATCTTCAACTGATCAAAACAAAATTTATCCCCATTGAGATAGAAACCATCATTGCCGACTTCCAGAGATGCGACAGAATCGACCGTAACTCCTTCTACAACAATGTTTAGCGGTCCCGATCCGACTTCTTTATTGACAACGAAAACAAAAGAATCACCGGAACAAAAATTTGCCGCCGAAGTAAATTTCGAATGTAAATAATATTTACCCCGGCGGATTTGATTTCCGTGACTGACGATTTCTATCATGCCTGATAGAAAACCATTCCTAAGTGTTTGTTGTACGCCTCTTTGCGGACTACTTCTATTTTTCCTTCTACGTTCATCCCGATTTTCGGAT
The DNA here is from genome assembly GCA_030019075.1 of Bacteroidota bacterium. Lineage (GTDB taxonomy): Bacteria > Bacteroidota > Ignavibacteria > UBA10030 > SZUA-254 > JASEHD01. Next base: position 8,294 of record JASEHD010000063.1, on the reverse strand, counting down.
TCTTGATGTTCAATTGCCCAGTGATTCGTTGTCCACCTTCTAACTCGACTATACCAAGTGATATTGTTGGAACCTCGTAATCGGAGGGAGGATTGTGAAGTATGGTAAAGGTTAATAGCTTTCCTTTTTTAGGAAGCGGCACGATCTCGAATTCGTTGTGATCGTTCTCTCCGCATTTTTTGCAGATCGTTTTGTAAGGATAATGAATCTCGCCGCAGCGTTTACATTTGTATGCATAAATGTTCAGTTCCATTTTCATTTCTCCTTTATAAAAGTAAGACAGACAACATTGTTTCCGAAACCGCCGAAGTTGCAGGTGAATCCGATTTTAGCATTTTGCATTTGCCGCTTTTTTGCTTCGCCGCGCAATTGAAGAACAATCTCGTGTGCTTGACCAACACCTGTTGCACCAACAGGATGACCTTTCGCTTTCAAACCACCGGAAGGATTTATCGGAATTTTTCCGCCGATTTTCGTTTCGCCTTTTTCAAGCGCGATATGTCCTTCACCTTTTTTGAAGAAACCGACTTCTTCGCTCTCCGCAATTTCAAGAATGGTGAAAGCATCGTGCAGTTCTGCAACATCAACATCCTGCGGTTTTACTTTAGCCATCTCGAAAGATTGCCGTGCCGCTTCGCGAACCGCAAGAAGATCGGTAGGATCTTTTCGTTCGTGAACAGCATGCGTATCAGTTGCCTGACCGATACCTGCAATCCGAATCATTGGCTTGTTAATCTTCTTCATAACTTCAGCAGTTGTCAGGATTAAGCAAGCGCCGCCATCTGAAACAGGGCACATATCGTAAAACCTCAGTGGATCGGCAACGTACGGATTATTCGTTGAAGCTTCGGGGGAGTCGAGAATACCTTCGAGTGTAATTTCTTCGTGCAAGTGTGCATAGAAATTATCCATAGCGTTGTGATGATTTTTAACCGCAACCATTGCAAGATGCCGCGATGTTACACCATATTTTTCCATATATAAACGAGCGAACATTCCAGCAAGTGATGGAAGCGTAACACCGTAAATATATTCGGCAAGCGGGTGCGTAAGTGTTGCAACAAAATCTGTCGCTTCAAGCTGATTGACTTCTCTCATGCGCTCTGCGCCGATCACCATAACAACATCGTGCATGCCGGACGCAATAGCCATAAATCCTTCTTTGATTGCTGAGGCGCCTGAGGCAGGACCGTTTTCTATTGTTACTGCACCCGCGGGTGTGAGACTTAAATGATCAACAACCGCACTTGCCAAACCGGTTTGTGCATTCACTCTGCCGCTTCCCATATTAGCAACGTAAAGCTGATCGATTTTTTTAAGTCCGCTATCGCGTAATGCCATCAATCCCGGATATGCTGCAATTTCAACGAGCGGATATTCAAGCCGCGTGAAACTCGTAATTCCAATTCCTGCTACATAAACTTCTCTCATGCTACATTCCTCCTAATCTTCTTTTCATCTCAATAAGAGACGTGCCTGTGTTGTCGAGCATAGAGCGTGTGGCGGCTAATAAATCTTCAGGTGGCTTTGGAGGATCGGTTGGCGGGAGGATTGCTGCATGTGCTTTGGCAAGCAATTTTTCTGGAACGGGACGGCGACCCACAACTAAAGTGTTTCTCGCTCTATCAAATAATTCTTTTGTCAACGACCATGAGGGACATCCGCCTAATTCATGCGGGATATGAAAACGTTTTTCAAGTTTATACTCGATCATCCATCTTCTAAAACCGATTGGTGATTCAGCAACTATTAAAACTTCTTTCTGTTTCAGAATATCAATATGATATTCCATTTTTGCAGCAAAGGTATGAGCACCGACTCTTAAACCGCGGCGCATTGCTAATGTATGATACGACATACCGATATCGGGATTAACTATTCTTCCGTTTACAACGGCAACAATTTCACCATCGACTTGAGCTATCAGAACATATTCATCCTGAACTCGGTAAGTATAGTAAGCGAGAAGCTCGGCGTAAACTCTTGCAGCTACGATATGATAATAATCCCGCTCGACATGCATAAGCTTTTCAACGTGTGGGAGGATATCTGGAATCTCATCGCGATTGACCTGCCGTACCATCATTTCCTGACCGTTTGAAAGCGTCATGAATTTTGCCGGGAATGGGGGTAGTGATGTATCAATTGGACGTAAAATTTTTTCTACATCTACAGACATAAAAGACCTTTAAAAATTAATGAAGAACGAAATTGAATTAAAACATAACATTTTTTTTATTTACTACAATTGAGAGGCAATTTCGGTGGCGGGATTATTTTTACCGGAGATATTGTGCCCGGAGCAGGACTTGTCCGTTCCGCCAACAGCGGGACGAGGAACCTGTACGACCTTGCGGCCACTAGCTCCTGAAGCTAGCGCACCCGCCTGCCCTAATTTTGTGCCGGAGAGGAGACTTGAACTCCTACGACCTTGCGGCCACATGACCCTGAATCATGCGTGTCTGCCAATTTCACCACTCCGGCATTATACACGGCGGGCAGGTCTACCAATTCCGCCATCCGGGCTTTTGTGTAAATAAATTTAATGAATTATCAGTTTCCTTCCAAAGAATCAACATATTCTTGGCAACTGCTCACCCGTTAACATATCTACTATTCTTGTTCCCTTAATGCTGCTTTGCATCACAACTATACTTGGATGGTCGGCAACCACCTCGCCGATGATGCAAGAATTTTTTCCAAGTGGATGGGCTCGCATCACTGATAAAATTTTATCCGCTTGTTGCTCAGGTACGAAAGCAATAAGCTTTCCCTCGTTAGCAACATAAAGCGGATCAAGTCCAAGTATCTCGCAAGCTCCTTTGACTTCTTCGCTGACGGGAATGGTGCTTTCATCAATTGAGATTCCCACTTTTGCGTGTTGAGCAATTTCATTGAGCGCGCTTGCAATACCACCGCGAGTGGGATCGCGTAAGACATGAATATCTTTACTTGTCTCAAACATCGTTTGCACCAAGTTATTCAATCCTGCACAATCGCTTTTGATTGGCGAGTCGAATTCTAATCCTTCCCGCACCGACATGATTGCAATACCATGTTCAGCAATCGCACCACTTAGAATTATTTTATCTCCAACTTTTGCATTCTTTGGATTGATGTTAATTCCATTTTCAACAATGCCAACACCTGATGTGTTTATAAAAATCTTGTCACCCTTTCCCCTGTCCACAACTTTGGTATCACCCGTTATTAAAAGCACACCAGCTTGCGTTGCCGCTTCTTGCATTGAGAGAACAACCTGCCATAGTTCTTCCATAGGCAATCCCTCCTCAATAATAAATGCTGCAGAGAGATACAATGGCTTTGAGCCGCACATCGCAAGGTCATTTACCGTTCCACATACTGCAAGCTTACCAATATCTCCACCTGGGAAGAATATCGGGTTCACTACATAAGAGTCCGTAGAAAATGCAAGACGCACACCGCTCACCGAAAAGATCGCTCCATCGTGGAGCGGTTCAAGAAATTCATTTTTAAATTGTGTGAGAAACATTTTCTGTATCAACTGTTGTGATAATTTCCCACCGCCACCATGCGCCATCATAACTTGTTTATAATCTGTAATAGGAAGCGGACATGTGAAGTTGAACGAAGATTCTAGTGTCATTGTAATTTCTTTCTTATTTCTATCTTTGAATAATTATTTCCTGTTTTTCTTTCACGAAGAAGAGTACGATTGTAGATATTATCGTCAATCCGATTGAGAAATACAAAGGAGTAAGCATCCCGATACTTTCCCAAAGAATGCCGGCTATCAACGACGAAGGAAGCGCACAAAGTCCGATTATCATCTGAAATCCGCCCAATGTACTTGCTCGATAATCTTTTGGTGCAAGTTCCGATACAAATGTTTTTTGTACTGGCTCAATAGCGGCTTTGTGTAAACCATAAAGAGCAAACATCAAAATTATACCCACATAACTTCGAAGAAAAATAAAACCGATACAAACTAAAACCCACATTATCAAAGAGAATATTAAAATTTTCTTCCGCCCTATTTTATCGGAAAGTTTCCCAAAAGGAAGTGAAAACCCTGCTGCCACTGCTGTAAAAACAAGAAATAAGACAGGTACAAACGACTGTTTCACACCAAATTTATTGGCATAAATTAGCAAGAAACTGTAGCTGAATGACCCGAGGGCAAAGAATGAACTTGCGATAAGGAATATCCAAAAATTTCTATTCAAATCTTTAAACGAAAGTCCTTTGAAAATCTTAGATGCAACTGCTGGCTGCTCTTTAATAGAAAACACAATGAGTAATACAGCGATTAATGATGGAATTGCAGCGATGAGAAATAATGTTTTAAATCCAAGTTCGAAAAACGCAATGCAAAATATTATTCCGCAAACAGCACCAAGATTATCCATTGCTCGAAGCAGACCAAAATGTTTTCCACGATTTTTCTGAGTTGAGATATCAGCAACGATTGCATCTCGAGGTGCACTCCGGATTTTTCCCATCCTGTCCAATGCTCGGAACGGAATCAAATGCTGCCACACGGACGAAAACGCATATCCAACTCTTGATAAGGAACCGCAGAGATAACCGATCCAAATGAAAATTTTTCTTTTTCTAAGTTTATCTGAAAGATAACCTGAGCCAGCTTGGGATAGTGATACGATTGCCTCGCCTAATCCATCAAGGAAACCAAGCACCGCCATATTTGCACCGAGAACGGATGTAACAAACAGGGGCCAAATTGGATAGATGATATCAGAGCCAAAATCGTTTAAGAACGATGCAAGTGCAAATGTACGGATTGTTTTTTTTGATTCGGTGTTCATTATTTAAGATAGAGGATAGAAGATAGAAAGATAGAAGATAGATTAATAGTTGACTTAAGTTTCAGGTTTTATAGGGAATAAATATAACTCTGTTTAAGAAATATTCCATCTACTAATATCAGGCACGCAGCCGCATTGGCTGTGCTTTACGATAGGTCAGACTTCGCCAGAGCCACTTGACAGGGCCAAATTGGAATCGCTTTAGCCACCAGGTGCTGAGAGCAATTTGTATTATGAATATCCCAACTGTCAACAATATGCCAAGCAAAGGTCCAAACTTACCATACAAACCGAATCCATAGCTGTAAAATATTGTTATACAGATAAGTGTTTGAAAGAGATAGTTGCTTATTGCCATTCTGCCTATTGAAGCAAAGGGCAAAAGTTTTTTCTTCCATTTGTAATTTTGAGTCATGCGAATAATCGATGCAGCATAGAAGAAACAAAACGAAGGTGCGCCAATTGCAAAACCAAGTGTGAAGAGAAACGAAAAAAAAGATGGCACAGACGGATTGGAATATTCACGCATCAGTACAAACAAGAAGTTGCCAACGATTCCTAATCCTAATCCCCAGAATTGAGCTTGTTTAATAAACGGAAGATGTGCTGGAATATCATTCAATATCCCTCGGCGCGCAATATACAGACCTACAAGAAAAAGTGAAAGAATATTGGGTGCCCAGAAAATCATGATTGTGTACATGAACAAAGTATCTTGAGCAATCCGTGATAGAATTTCGCTATAAGAACCTTGGGAATATACCACAATCGACTCTGCAACGAGGTTGTTGTATTTTTTGGCGGCTTCTGCGAACGATGCATCAATTTGAGCGGCAGCTTGCGGTATTGAACGACCGATCTCGATAAAAACAGAACCAAGCCCGGCAAAAAGAACTGGAAGTAGAATGCTGATAATTGCCCACGTGATAATTGTCTTTGGCTTCCGATTACGGAAAAGAAGTAGCACAAACCCAAGTATTGCATAAATAAAGAGGATATCACCCGACCAGAAAAGAAATCCATGTACAAGTCCGAAGAGAAGCAAAACAAATAATCTCCGCCGATAGATTGGAAGGAATGAAACCGCTTTGACTTCAGCGCGTGCCATCTGCACAATGAGTCCAAATCCAAATAAGAGCGAGAAGATTGAATAGAATTTTCCTTCGGCGAAAAACCGTATGAACCACCCGGCAATACGGTCAGGCATATTTGTGAACAGCGGCGTATCGACAAGATATAGATAGAACGGTGCGCTGTAGAATTGCATGTTAACTATGAGAATCCCGAAGATAGCAAAACCGCGAAGGATATCGATAGTTTCAATCCGTTCTTGTGGACGAACTGGTTCTAAAGGAAGAGTTTGTGCAAAAGTTGCTGGTTCAGACATTTTAATATCTCCAATGTTATTTAATTTCACCTTCTATCCACAATTTCTTAGACTCGCGAAAACGTGCCTGATCATCAAGTGTCCGCTTCAACATATCGATTTTCGCATCCAAAAAATGCACATAATAAAGAACAACTGCAAGTATAGCTAACACGGGGTTGACCGATTCAGGAAATAACCAGCGAATTCCTACCACAACAATAATAAAAACGATTGCCGCAGCAATAATAGGTTTGACATATAGATCATACACCGCAGCACGATTGAAGTTTTTTTGCCATCTATTTGTTTTCATACGTTTTTCTCCTATAGAAAATTAATGTGTTCCAGCTAAATGATTGTTTGATTATAAAAGTGATAATTAGAAGACTAATCGTCAGTAAAAATGTTGGTATGATGTTCCATTGGTAATTATTGAGAAGCGGTTCGATTGGACTGAAGACAGAAAGTAGAGCGCCAACTATAGAAATGAAAGCAAGCCGAACGTTAGTACCGAAAATTTCTACCATGAATTTTAACGGTGGTGAGAGTTCGGGGGCTGCTTTATGAGCAGACAATTTTTGCCAGAATCGCTCATCATATCCGTTTGGAATTTCATGTTGTGTTATGTTTCTAAAAGTTTTATTCATTGCAAGCATCGGCATAAATTGATCTCGACATTGAGAGCATCCTGAAAAATGCTCCTGCACAAGCTGCGCATCATTTTCTGACGCTTCACCTGTGAGAACATCAATAAAAATACGTTCAATCTTTTTGCAGTTCATTTTGATATCGTGATTTTAAATTTTATAATATTCTTTAAGCATCTTGAACGCCCGAAACACTCTTTGCTTCACATTCGTTTCGCTGATACCCAGCACAGATGCACATTCTGCCGATGTAAGTCCATGTAGTTTGATCATCACAATCGGCAATCGATATTTTTCAGGTACTCGAAGCAATGCACGTTCAAGGTCAATGGCATCGTTATAATTATGGTTAGATTCATTTTTTATTCCTTCTTCATTATCACCCAAGAGGAAAAACTTTTTATTCCGTTTTCTAATCCTACAGCATTCGTGATACGTAATCGAGTATAACCATGTTGAAAATTTACCCCTGCTAACATCAAACTGATATATGTTATCGTGCATTAAAAGAAAAACATCATGAGCAACATCCTCGGCTGCATTTTTATCCAGAAGAAATCGCAAGGCAAAGTTATAAACCCCTTTTTTATACCGTTCGTATAATTCACGGAATGCCTCACGATTCCCTTCATTCATTTGTTCTACAAGTTGCTCATCTGTCATATTGTTGTGTGATGGTGCTATTAATTATAGTAACAATAATGGCTAAAAGTTACATGAGGATTTAATAGGAGGATAGAAGATAGAGATTTACTTTCTGCCAATGGGCATAATACATAATGGCTGTTCGTCGTCTGGTAAATGAAGAACTTTTTTAACTTCTTCATCATAGAAAGCACCAACCACGACCGTCCCAAGTTTTAGCGCTTCGGCTTGAAGGTGTATATTTTGAGCGGCATGTCCTGCTTCTATGTGAACATATATGATGCCTCTATTTCCGTATTTAATAGTAACTCGCTCAAAAACGGCTGTAATAATAAATGATGCGGGGCTTTTAAGAATGCAATCTTGTTCAAGGGCTGCTTTGCATAGATCAGACCTCATATCTCCATCAAGCTCCAGTGCAAGCTCATTCCCCTTTGGGTGGTACTTGTAGATACCGTGAGGTAAATTTTCGACTTTACCTGCAACAAGATAAACTTCCAGTGGGAACAAAGCACCTGCTGATGGAGCTGTTCTAAATCCTTCACGGTTTGTAATCCCCTGAGTAGCCCAGAGAAGCTGTGATATTTCGGATAGTGTTAGTGGGTTTTCGGAGTATTCTCGAATAGATCGCCGCTGCCAAAGTGCTTCTTCGATTGAAGTGCCGCTTTGTAGTCTTGGTTGTGGAAGTTTTATGATATTTATTGGAGGTAACATGCTTTAATGATATAAATTTTTATTACAGCAGAGAGACGTATGATAATTCTATTTAATACTGATGTTACGCAAAGATTATTTTAATAATGCTTCATCACTACATTGCCGTAA
>JASEHD010000062.1 GCA_030019075.1 Bacteroidota bacterium | reverse complement strand
CCCGCATCTTCAAGCCAATGCCTGAATGTTTCTTCGCTCACGGTTTCGCGATTAACTTTTCCCTGAACTTTAACTTTCTTTCCTTTTGAATCATAAGGAACAAAGAAACCGTAGTCCTCGAATTTTACGCGCATCTTTTCTTTGCCGTCAGTTATTTCCATCCAGCAACCTTTGTTTTGACACACTGCTGTTACTTTACCTGTTATTAAGATTTCTTTGTTCTTAAATTTCTTAGGTTTCTTAACAGCATCTTTAAACGCCGTAACTTTTTTCATTTTAATCTCTTTACCATAAGTTTTATATGGTTCATCTGCGGCACAGAGATTGATCATTGTGAATAATAAAACTACGATTATGATAAACGTTTTAGTTCGCATTATTATAACTTTCTAAATTTTTTCAAATATATTATTTATTTATAAAACAAAGATATAAAATATCCAGCTGTTTTACAAAATCGGATTGCACCACTGAGTCTTGATTGGAATTCTTAATGAATAAGAATTTTCTTACATTTCACATTGCTATGGGTAAGAGATCTCCGAACATACGTCAGTTTCCAAATTTCACGCTCGTCTCTGCCTCTGCCGGCTCAGGCAAGACTACATCGCTTACACTGCGATTTCTTCAATTGCTGCTTTCGGATAAAATTCCAAATAATAATTTGAGGAATATTCTCGCTATTACTTTTACGAACAACGCCTCGATCGAGATGAAAGAGAGGGTTTTAGAATATTTAAAGAAAGCCTCGTTCGCTGATGCGGAAACATTGAAGCAAATGGGAGATATTATCGGGCTGGAGTGCGAAACACTTATAAATCGTTCACGTGAAAAAGTTGACCACATACTTGATAACTACTCAGATTTTCAGGTGCAAACCATCGACAGCTTCTTATCGCGCATTATGAAAATTTCGGCATTAGAGTTCGGTCTGCCGCCATCATTCGATGTAATTCTCAATTCCGATCTAATTCTCGATGAAGCATTTGAACATCTTGCACAAGAATTAGGATACGACTCGAATAAGCGAAAAATCTTTAGACAAATAATCGAAATCGTCAATCAAGGACAGGGTAAAGATCAAAAGTTTCTTTGGAATCCAAACGAGAAGCTTTTAAAAGGAGTAAAAAATATTTACAATCGGCTTAGCTCCCATGCTGGACAATCAATCTCCAAAAGGCAAGACGGTTTGTTAGAAGATTTTCGTAATAAAATATTGAAAGAGGTGGTTAGAATAGGTGATTCGATAGAAAAGAGCGGTTTTAATATAGCGGTAAGATATCAAGAGATTGTAAATTTTGCGCGTGGCGGTAATTTTAATTCGCTAATTGGAAGAACACTGGATCAGAAAGCTTTGTTAAATTCTAAAGAAAAGAGTTTCCCGGCTTTTCAGAAAAAAATTGAGGAGATGCAAAGTGAATTGTTGAAGATTGTAGGAGAATATTATCTCACAATGTCGCTCCAATATTACCAGCCATTTGTCGAAGTAAATCAATATCTGCATAGTATAATCGAAAAGGTGCGAAAACAGCGAGGCGAGGTTGCTCTGAGCGAAGCCACGAAAATGCTTGCAGCGAAAATATTCGAAATGAATATTCCGGAAATATATTTTTCTTTGGGCGAACAGATTTACCATTTTCTAATTGATGAATTTCAAGACACATCGCCGATTCAGTGGGCAACACTCAGACCGCTGATTGAGGAATCTTTGGGGAAAGCCGGTAGTCTTTTTCTTGTTGGCGATACTAAACAGGCAATCTTTACATTCCGCGGCGGCGACTGGCAAATAATGGCTCGAATGAAAGAAAAAGAAGAGTTTCCATCCGTTGAATGTAATAGGATAGATTTAGAAACGAATTACCGCAGCTCGGAAGCGGTAGTAGAGTTTGCAAAAAAAGTATTTCATGAAATTATTCCACATCATATCGAAAAAGAAATTGCCGACCTCAGCGGACTTGTTTCGTACGAGCAAAAGGTTGAGGATAAAAAGGAGGGCAAAGGTTTTGTGGAAGTTAAAATATTTAATAAGCCGGAAGAAAAAACCGAATATCCACCCGAGCGGAAGGCGGTTATTGAAATAATTCGTGATTGCCAAAGCCGCGGCTACAAACTTGGAGATATTGCAATCATAGCGCCGAGGAATCAAGATGTGATTGTGGTAAGCGGCTGGCTCAATGCTGAAGGAATAAAATTTCTTTCACACAGCAGTCTCGATATCCGCAAACGAAAAATTGCGGCTGAAATATTATCGCTCTTAAAGTTTCTCGATTCACCAATTGACGATCTGTCGTTTGCTTCGTTTTTGTTGAGCGATATTTTTTCCACCAAATTAAAAAATGAAAAGCTTTCATTCGACGCCCATTCGTTTCTTTTCGATTGGCGAATAAATAAGTGGAATCGCAAAGCTCTCTATTCATATTTTCGAGAAATATATCCACATTTGTGGGAACAAAACTTCGAGCATCTTTTTAATGTGGTTGGTTATCTTCCGCTGTATGACCTTATTGCTGAATTTTATAAACTATTCAACTTATACGAATATTTTGCCGACGAGGCAGCGGTACTTATAAAATTACTGGAGACTATCAACACTTTCGAGGAAAAGGGCAGCTTGAGCTTGAAAGATTTTCTTGCGTTTGCAGACGATGAATCAGAAGAGGAATCATGGAACATTGCAGTCTCTCCGAGCGAGAATGCGATAACTGTTATGACGATCCATAAAGCAAAAGGACTTGGATATCCGATTGTAATCACATTGTTTTATGATGCAAAACCACATTCCGATTCGATGGTCGTTGTTGAAAATGAAAACGGAATACAATTGATGCATATTACAAAGAAAGAAGCCGAATATCACCCTGAGCTATTGAAAAGATTTGAGCGGAAAGAAATTTTACGGCAGGTTGACGAATTGAATAAATTATATGTTGCTCTAACGCGCGCCAAGCAAGAAATGTACGTTATATCTATTGCCAAAGAAGTTACTAAAAATGGAAAGCAGGGAGAGCCATCTAAATATTTCCCACAAAATGGATTCACAATCGGTAAGCGGACTCACGCTGAAAAAGGCAAAGAATCCGAAGAGAAAGAAGCCCGAATTATTTTCCCTAAAACCCGAGGTATATCACAGGCAATTGCTCACACAAAAATTGCCTTAAAAGAAACAAAGCGTGGTGATTTTATTCATGCCGTCTTAGCGCAAATCTTGTATTTTAGTGATTCATCCGAGAAACAAATCGATGAAGCGATTGACAAGATTAAGTTTAAATATCATGACGATATTAATGTAGATGAAGTCTCGGTCATTATTTACAACTTCATAACTAATAAAGATGTAATTGAATATTTTTCCCCACTACCCGACCGAAAGGTTTTGACAGAACAAGAAATTGTAAATCGGTTGGGTGTATTGTTCCGCGTCGACAGAATTATCATTGACACAGAAAAAGTAACAGTAATTGATTTTAAAACCGGTACTGAGAGTGATGACCACCCGAAGCAGGTGAGAGAGTATATGAAGATTCTAACTGCCAAGTTTCCCGGCTCGAAAATTCACGGACTTCTTGCATATATTGATTTAGGAATTATTAGGGAGGTAAAATGAGCATCACTAAAATTATATCACCACGAGAAAATCTGATCAATGTTATTGCATCAGAATTAACCGCCAGGGAGAGAGATTATTCTTGTCAGATAGTTGTTTTTCCGGGTAAGCGTCCCGCACATTTTCTCAGAAAGTTATTGGCAGAGCGGGAGGATGCAACCCTTTTCCCGCCGAAAATATTTTCAATAGATGAGTTTTTTAATTCTTTGTACTCAGATTTTCTTGGTCATCACCGTCCCGCCCTGGAAGCAATTGATGCTGTTGCCATCCTGCATAATGTTCATTTAAAAACACAACAACGACTTGGTCAAACCACTTACGATACATTTGATAATTTTTTACCCGTCGCTATAAAACTTTTAGGAGAGTTAGAAGAAGTAATGCTTGCAAATCACTCACTTAGGCGGGTTCGGGAGATTCTTCAAAATGTTGAGTTTGCAAAATTTCATTCGCTCTATCACTATTACGAAAAGTTTTACGAGGAAGTGGAGCAGGGCGGTTTCGCTACCCGCTCGATTATATATCGTACCGTGGCTGATGAAGTTGGTAAGATAGATTTCTCCGGATACGAAAAAATCATTCTTGCCGGCTTTTATGCTTTCACAAATGTTGAAAAGAAATTTATTGAACACCTGCGGAAATTAAAGAATGTTGTTTTTATATTTCAGTATGGAGCTGGTTTAGTAGAACAATTGAACCAGCTTAATATTGATGTTGAGACTCAAACAAACTTTTCGAGTGCGATGCACGAACCAATTTTGAACTTTTATAAATCATCCGATACGCATGGGCAGGTATATGCACTCGCGGAAAATATTCAGAAACGATTACAAGAAGAAAACGAGATCGATCATCACACGGCGATTGTGCTGCCATCATCCGAAGCTTTGTTTCCAGCAATTCATTTTCCGTTATCATTATTAAAAGAAGATGCGTACAACATTGCGCTTGGTTATCCGATTCAACGCACCCCGGCTTACGGCTTTCTTAACAATTTATTAGATTTAATCGCAACAGCATTCAATAAAAAATTTTCTGCAGCATCTTACCTTCGGTTCATTCTCCATCCTTATGTGAAGAATATACGTTTTCGTAGCCGTTCCGATATCACGCGGATAATGTTTCATCGGTTTGAAGAATATTTCGCAGAGAACAAATCCAAAGCTTTGTTATCACTCGATTCCATTGAGCAGGACAAGGAGCTTTTCAGTCTTTGTAACGAAGCATTATCAGGTTTTACAGAAGAAATCAATCTTGAACAATCGAAAGCTCACATCAAATCAATTCACGATAACACGGTTCGCAAGTTCGCTGATATTAAATCAATTGGAGAGTTCGCACAAAAAGCAATTGAGGTTCTCAATTATATATTCACCAACAGTACGGCAAGTTTGCATCCGTATTTCAGACCGTATGTTCAACAGTTAATGGAATCGCTTGACAAAGTTGCACACTCGTTGTTGAAGGATGAAAAATTCAGTGAGCCGGTTGGATATATGATTTTTCTACAGCATTTTCTTGCGGGAGAAACTGTTCCTTTCCATGGAACCCCACTCCGCGGTTTGCAGGTTCTTGGACTTTTAGAAACGCGCAACCTGATATTCGATACCGTCTATTTTTTAGACGCGAACGACGATATCATTCCAGGCAAACACGCAGATAATATGCTTCTACCCCAGCCGATACGAAAGATGTTAGGATTGGAAACATATCGTGAGCGTGAAAAACTGATTGAATATTATTTTGACTTAGTTATTCACGGTGCAAAGGAAGTACATCTGTTTTACACTGAGAGCCAGAAAGATGGGAAGAAAGAGAAGAGCCGATTTGTTCAGAAACTGTTATGGAAAAAACAGCAAGCATTGCAAACTGAAAAGCTAACGCCATTTGAGGAGACGATTCGTTATCGCTTGAACCTGGCGAACCCCAAGCCGGGGGCGATAAACAAAACACCTGAAATGGTAGAATTTCTACGTGCAAAAAATAAATTCAGCTCATCACAGCTTGATGCCTACCTTGCATGTGAGTTAAAATTTTACCATCAAACCGTGCTTGGACTTCGGGAAAAAACTGAAGTCAGCGATGAAGTGGACGCATTGGATATAGGAATTTTTATTCATAGCGTGCTGGAAGAATATTTCAAACTTTTCCTTGGAAAGAAAATTTCAAAAGAAAAACTTACACGTACTCGCTTAGAAGATATCATCGACCAGAAAATGGGAGAAGAATATGGTAAGGATTGGCTCGGACCTGCTTTTATGATGTACGAACAAATTGTAAATCATTTGTGGGAATTCATCGAGAAATATCAACTACCGATGATTGAGAATACAGAAATTATGTTAAAAGATTTAGAAAGGAATATTTTAATCGAAAGTAACGGCATTAGATATACCGGAATAATTGATAGAATCGAAGCACGTGGGAATGTAATTTATATTATTGATTATAAAACGAGCAAAGATAATCAAAGCATCAGAATCCGCCTTGATAAATTGGACATTAATAACAGAGAAATATACCGCGAGGCGATTGGATCGTTTCAACTGCCGATGTATATGCTTTTATATAATCAGCAGACGGGGACACCGCCTGAAAATATCACACCCGCTTATCTTTTCCTTGGCAGAAATCGACTCGATGAAATGATTGAAGCACCGATTGGAAATATGGAAACTTCACCTGTGGATGTATTTAACATGGTTCAACCTGTAATTCTAAAACTTGTAGATGAGATACTTGATATCAACAAGCCGTTTGCACCGACGGAATTTTTAGAAGATGAATGCTCGAGATGTCCATATAATACAATCTGCGGAACTACGTGGGTGAAAGGGGCGAGATTGGAGTGATGGAGTTTTGGAGAATTGAATGACTTAGAATTGGATGAGTTATTATCCTGAAAATCCAGAGTCATATGAATGCTCAGTACCAAGTGAAAATTTTTTATTTGGCCGGTTTATGCAAAAACCTCTATTTTTATAATAATATTAAGGAAAATAGCCATCAAATTTAATAATAAATGTTACGAGAGTTATCCTATACTCTTTGAAAACGTAAATTCACTTGACTTTATATTAGGAAACCAATATATTAACACGATTTAATAATTCACTTTTTTTAATAATTAATCATGGGGTATACTATGCATCTATCAAAATTGTTATTATTTTTTGGTTTATGTGTTTTAGCGGTTTTCATCATTAGTTGTGCGACAATAATCAAAGGCACCAGCCAAGATATTTCGATAAATTCTAGCCCAACAATGGCAAGTGTTGTGGTTAAAACAACAGGTGGCGTTGAAGTCTTCACGGGAACGACTCCCACGACTGCTAAACTATCAAAAAAGAAAGAATATATTGCTACAATTTCACTCGAGGGTTATAAAGAAACAACTGTTCAAATTACTCAGAGCTTTGAAGCGTGGACAATTGGAAATCTGCTCTGCGGTGGCGTTCTTAGGCTTGTAATTGATGCAGTTGACGGTGCGATGTGGAAATTAGAGCCCGAACAAATTATGGTTTCATTAGTTACAGCGTCTATCGAAGGTGGCGAGTCACGCTTATATGCCGTGTTCCGTACGCTGGATGATCAGGGGCAGCTTCGTACACTTTCCGTTCCTCTTATTAAGGAATTCTCATTTGCGAAGCACTAATAAGTGAAAGTTCTTCTATTTCTTCTTCTGGTTTTCCAGATTCAACAATTATGTGTTTCGCAACAGAAGGCGGTTGAAATTGTTGATTCTTGGGAGCCAGAAGAAGATCTTCGTATATCTTCAACCTTATTAAACATTGAGCAACCTTCTTTCAATATCATTAAAATTCTTAGCGATGATTTAATATCATATTACCAAAGTAATATCTCACCTTTATCAATTAATCGATGTCCATTTGAGATATCATGTTCTAACTATGCGAAAGAGGTAATATCAAAATACGGAATCATCGGTTTAATAATGTTCACCGACCGATATTTCTATCGAGAGAATGTTGGAGTATTCCAAAATTATAAAATAATAGAGAAGAAAGATGGGATTCTAAAATTAGATGATAAGATTTATCTCCTCAAATAAAATAATAAACGTTATTGTTTTATTACTGATCATTTGGTCATCGTCTGCGATCTCTCAGACGAAGGTAGACTATGCTGAATCTTTGATGAAAGAAAAAGATTATTTTCGAGCTATTTCTGCTTACAAAGAATTAGCATTTTTTTCAAAGAATGAAGATTCAACAATATTCTTTCTCACTCAAATTGGAAGAGCTTACCGTCTAAGCCGTAAGTATGAATTGTCCATTGATTTATTTTCGTCATTGATGACTAAACACCCAAAATCTAAATCTCAGTTGGATTATTTCAATATTAATCTAGGTTTAAATTATATCGGTCTGAAAGTTTCATCGCAAGCATTACCGTACTTAGAAAAAACATTTGTTACCGATTCTACAGGATATGCCTATTTCTTTGCGGCATTAGCTGAGTGTGAGAGAAGTAATTGGAAAAAAGCCAGTGATTATTATTACAAGGCAGGCAGCCTCCTAAATAATCAAGAAATAAAAATGCTTTCGCTGGAGTTTTCATCAAAGGTATTAAATGGTGATAAAATACCAAAGAAAAATATTTTTCTTACCACCGCAATGTCATCGATTATTCCTGGGTTGGGGCAATACTATTGTGGACATTACTTTGATGCAGCCCAAGCTTTCGTGTTTGTTTCTTCGTTCGCATTTGTAAGTTATGCAATATATCGTTACGATAGAGACTATAATTCCAATTATGTTCTTACCGGAGTCTCGATATAAATAACTGCCCTGTTTCATTTAGCGAATATATTTGGTGCCGAGAGAACTGCTAATTATTATAACCAACGACAAAAAGAAATGTTCCTGCAAGATATACATAATAAGACATTCGAAATTAATTATTGATATCTATACAATACAATCTGCGGAACCACGTGGGTGAGTGAGGCGAGATTGGAGTGATGGAATATTGGAGTGTTGGATTAATGGATTATTCACCGCAGTGGCGAGGAGGACGCAGAAAGAATTTGTGTAAAAGCTCTTAATAAATTTACAACCTTCCACAATATTTTGTATCTTACACATCAAAGATATGTCGAAGGTCTCGCAAAACATAAAAGATATTTTTTCGCAGGATGGCTCGTTATCTCGCATCAAAGATTACGAATTCCGTCCACAGCAATTGGAGATGGCGGCAACAATTTCTCGATCTCTTGAATCTCACAAACACTTAATCGTTGAAGCGCCAACGGGTGTAGGAAAAAGTTTAGCTTATCTTTTCCCCGCAATTCTTTATGCCGTTGAACACAAGAAAAAAGCGATCATTTCTACACACACTAAAAATCTTCAGGAACAACTTTTCCGGAAAGACATTGAAATTGTTAAATCAGTTCTTGGAACTAACATCGATGCGGTTGTTTTCAAGGGACGCAGTAATTATCTTTGCACAACCCGACTCAGCAACGCCCTGCTGTTTCAACGGCAATTGTTTGAAAAAGAATATGTAGAAGAATTGCATCGAATTGCGGAGTGGGCTGAAACGACAACAGAGGGCGATTACGAACATCTTCCTTTCATGCCGCGTTACGAAGTTTGGCAGCAGGTATGTTCAGAGAAGGGCATATGCAGCAGGAAAATATGCGGCTCGCAATGTTTCTTTCAGAAAGCTAAAGAACGAGCGCGCTCGGCAAAGATTGTTGTTATGAATCATTCGCTCTTTTTTACTCTGCTTGCGGCAATGCCATCGGAGAAACATTTTCTGTTTCCCGACGATTTTGTAATTTTTGATGAAGCACATATGCTTGAACAGGTTGCTGGCTCGTGCATCGGCAATAGCGTCTCACGGGCACAGGTCCTTTTTGCAATTCACCGTTTGTACAATCCGAAAACCAAGAAGGGTTTATTTTCGCGATTAAGAAAAAGCAACATTCTCAATTATTGCCACGCCGCTGAGACCGCAGCAATATCTTTCTTTGACGATGTAATGTTGGCTGCAAAGATTTTGAAAGGTACATCGAATACAGCTCGAATTCGCACGCCGTATTTTGTCAATAACACACTCGAACAGCCACTTTATGAATTATTACATCAAATTAATATCATCGAAGATGATAAACATCTACGTATTAATAAAGAAGAGCTTGGAATCGCCAAACGCCTTCTTCAGAATGCTGTATCGTTGGTGAAAGATTTTTTAGAACAGACAAAGAAAGATTTAACCTACTGGATAGAGATAAGCGGAGGTCGCTATAAAAACATAATTATGCAAAGTGCTCCAACCGATGTTGCCAGCGCTCTTGCCCCGATACTATTTCGTGCGAATACATCCGTTATCATGACCAGCGCCACGCTTTCGGTAAATGGAACGCTTGAATATTTTCAAAAACGGCTTGGCGCCTATTCAGCCGAAACTTTCGTTTTAACGTCGCCTTTCAATTTTTGGAAGCAGATGAAAATTGTCTTAGCTAAAAACATTCCTCCACCTGATAACGAAAACTATGAGAAAATGCTTCCCGATTGGATTTACAAATCTATCGCATATACAAAAGGAAAATCGCTCGTGCTTTTTACAAGCAGTACGCTGCTGAGGTCGGTGGCAGAGAAGCTCCGCGATAAACTCGGCGAGGATGGAATTGTTTTGTATGTTCAGGATGGAACCGAATCGAGGCATAAGCTTCTCGAGAAATTTAAAGAGGATGTTACATCCGTTCTGTTTGGACTCGATAGTTTCTGGATGGGTGTGGATGTGCCGGGTGAAGCGCTTCAACATGTTATTGTTACACGTCTGCCGTTTGCCGTTCCAGATCATCCCCTTGTTGAAGCGAGAATTGAAGCGATAGTGAAGAGCGGTGGTAACTCGTTTTACGACTATTCACTGCCTGAGGCTGTAATTAAATTTCGGCAGGGTGTTGGAAGATTAATTCGCACAACAACCGATACAGGTTTTGTAACTATTCTTGATTCCAGAATTCTGACTAAGCAATATGGAAGAATGTTTGTAAACTCACTTCCAAAGTGTACGGTTGAGATAATGGAAGAAAAAGATAGTTTTACAGGATAATAATTTGAGAAAGGATTTCATGTATGGATGAAAATTTCTGCTCCCAATTAGAGAAAATTCGAGTTATAATTGGAAAGGACGGAAAAGATTCAGATCTGCTGGCTTATGATTTCATGTTTCACGAAAGAGACCCCGATCTCATAAGAGTTATAACCAAAAAAGGCAACTTTGAATACCACATGAAAAGTCTTGCGGAATTGTACGCACCGGTAGATGCAAAGGGAATAGAAAAGAATGAAGATAACCCGCTGATGTATATAATCGAACTGGCTATTAAACGTGTGTATGATAATAACCCAAATCTTACAGAACCGAAAGTAATACTTGTGCTCGAGCAAATGGCGGCGAAGCCCGAACAGCCAGCCACCGATGAACTCACGTGTGAAATATTAAATATGCTGCGAATTCAGCTTAGCTTGTGCGACTTCTCTCGAGGAGATGTTCGACGGGCAATTAACAAGATAATACGTTCTGTTAAACGTCATTATGAAATTGATGGACTCCGCGGATATCTTGATTTCATTGTAGAGTTTTTTCCATAAATGAAAAAAATTATATTCATAGTCATCGGAACAATTTCAGTTACACTCGGTATTATTGGTATCTTTGTTCCACTTTTACCGACAACACCTCTGCTGCTTCTTGGTGCTGCATGTTTTGCAAAAAGCTCAGTTAAGTTTCACAACTGGCTTTTTCACAATCGTTGGTTTGGTAGATATCTTACAAATTATAGAGAAGGGAAAGGAATTCCTGTGAGGATTAAGGTACTTTCAATTGTTGTTTTATGGATTGTTGTTGGATGTGGAATGATTTTTAGTGAAATCTCCGAGATCTTAAAAATCTTGTTAATCATGGTAGGCATTGCAGTAACCATACATTTGATGCTTTTAAAATAACTCATAAAAGTCTGAACCATGATTCACTTGATTGAACGATTACCATGATTTTGTAATCGTGGTAATCGTTAAATCCTACAAATCATGGTTCAGACAGCCGAGATATAACGTACTACATCTTGAATCGCACCCTGAAAAATCTTTTCTTCTACAAGCAAACTCACAACCAGGTATCCCTCATTATCAAAATCGAAGAAATACTCGGGATGGACATAAACTCCTTTTTTTTCAAGCAGTTGCAGCGCCCATTCTTCATCCGTTTTTGTGCGGGGAACGCGGATAATACCGTACCAGCCGCCGTTAGCTAAGAGCGGAGAGCAGAGAGTATTGAGTGGTGAGTTGTGATCGGTGAGTAGGTTGACCAGTGTTGTGTAATTTGATTTGATGCGATTGCGGATTTGGTTTTGAATATTTTTTCCGATGGTCAACAATTTGGGCAGCGCGAATTGCACAGGCGTATTGACAGAAAGAAACATGTCACAAATGATTTCTAATCTCCCCATTGTCTCAATGACAATTGACGAATGACCACTGACAACCAACCAACCCAACTTCATCTGCGGCAATCCACACGATTTCGATATTCCATTAAGCGTAAACGTCAGCACTTCAGTTTCATTTGCCGTTGAATTGATTCTGGTTTCGTCATCCTCAAAAGCATAATCAATAAAAACCTCATCAACAATTATCGCCAAGTTATGTTGGCGTGCAATTTCTTTTATCGCTTTATACTCATCCTTCTTTAAAAACATTCCCGTTGGATTATGAGGATGAACAATTACAATCGCCTTAATCTTTCCAATATTACAATCAATCAATGATTCAATGATACAATGCTTCAATGAATCAATATCAACATGCCATTCCCCATCATATCGAAGATTGTAATATTGGAGTTGAACATCGTTCAACTTAGCGAGATAATCGAACAACGGATAAGAAGGGCAAGGAACAAGAACGCTTTCCCCTGCGTTACATAGTAACTTGAATAAGATCGAGTATGCTTCACTCGTGCTTGCAGTCAGGAAAATATTTGAGGGATCGACAATTATATTTTTTTTCTTATAATATCCACCGATAGCTTCGCGAGCAGTTAAGAGTCCGCGGGGATTTGGTTCATATTGGAGAGATGAAGGATTTGAGATTGCGGTTAGGATTTCCTTTTCAGGATACTGAAAACCGCACTCGGTTGGATTTGAAACTGTTAAATCTAAAATATCTCTTCCGCTTTTGCGGAGCGAATCATGCAACTCGGTGAGTTTATTTTGTTGCCGATGCCAGTTGGTTCGCTCAGAGAAAGTCATATACAATGGATTATTGGAATATTGGAGTAATGAAAATCGTTACATTACTCCACCTCAATCGCTATAGCTTTTTTCTTCGACATGCGCAGCCGCTCGTTGTGATCGAGGTATTTTTTTCGAAGCCGAAGCGATTTCGGAGTTACTTCAATATATTCATCATTTGAAATCCATTCGATTGCTTGTTCAAGCGTATGTATATGCGGTGGTTCAAGTCGGATTGCCTCATCGGCGCCGCTTGCGCGCATATTTGTTAGTTGTTTGGTTTTGCAAACATTCACGATTACATCCTCCTCACGGGTATTCTCGCCAATGATCATGCCTTTATAAACTCTTATCCCCGGTTCGATGAAAAATGTTATGCGTTCCTGTAATTTCCACATCGAATATGCTGTTGCATTTCCATCCTCAAGTTGAACGATAGCACCTTTATGGCGGGTTGATAATTCACCCTTGTACGGTTCATAACCGTGAAAATTGTGGTGGAGAATGCCTGTCCCTTTTGTCTCAGTCATAAACTCAGACCGAAATCCGAGCAGTCCTCGCGCCGGTACAATGAATTCTATTCTTGTATTTCCTTGAACCTGAAGCATATTCTTCATAATGCCTTTGCGAGAACCGATATTCTCGATTACCGTTCCAACGAACTCATCAGGCACATCAATAATGACATGCTCCATTGGTTCGCTCAGCACATCAGCAATGCGTTTGTATATTACCTCTGGTGCTGAAACCTGAAACTCGAAACCTTCTCGCCTCATTGTTTCAATTAAAATTGCAAGGTGCAGCTCGCCGCGTCCGCTTACTTTGAATGTATCCGGATTATCGGTTAACTCAACACGCAAGCTGACGTTGGAACGGAGCTCGCTGGCAAGCCGCTCACCTAAGTTTCGTGTTGTAACATATTTTCCTTCCTGTCCGGCAAGCGGTGAATTATTAACAACGAAGTTCATTGAAAGCGTGGGTTCTTCTATGGTAACAAAAGAGAGTGGCGTTGGATCGGCAGCGTCGGCAATCGTTTCACCGATGTCCACATCTTCCATTCCAGCTATGGCGATAATATCTCCCGCCCTTGCTTCCTCGACCTCAATACGTTTGAGTCCACTGAAAGTATAAATTTTTGTAACACGTGCATCTTCGATCAGTCTGTCACGCCTGATTATTTTCATCGGAGAACCAAGCTTGATGATCCCGCGTTCTATTCTTCCGATTCCGAGCCGACCGAGATAATCGTTGTAATCAATTGTTGTAACAAGCATCTGGAAAGGTGTTTCCGTGTCTCCGGGTGGAGGTGGAATTTTGTTGACGATTGCTTCAAACAATGGCTTTAAGTTAGTTCCATCTTCATCCAATTCATTTTTTGCCAATCCCTGTTTGGCGATGCAATAGATAACGGGGAAATCCAATTGCTGGTTTGTAGCACCGAGAGAAAGAAACAATTCGAACACTTCGTCAAGCACTTCGTGCGCGCGTGCATCCTTGCGATCAATTTTATTTATAACGACAATCGGTTGTAAGTGCAAGTCGAGCGATTTCTTAAGAACGAATTTTGTTCCGGGCAGAGGACCTTCAGAAGCATCGACCAATAAAAGAACCCCCTCAACCATTTTTAATGTTCGCTCAACTTCACCCGCGAAGTCGGAGTGCCCGGGTGTATCTACAATATTTATTTTTGTAACACGCTGCTCATTGTTCACTGCTACATGTTTGTAAAATACCGCAGTATTCTTTGCAAGTATCGTGATCCCTTTTTCGCGTTCAAGTTCATTGGAGTCCATCACGCGTTTTACTACTTCCTGGTTCTCGCGGAATGTCCCCGTTTGTCTAAGCATATGGTCTACAAGTGTCGTTTTACCGTGGTCAACGTGTGCAATTATTGCAATATTTCGAATATCTTCTCGTTTTTTCATAAGTATCGCAAATAGAATAAAAATGCCTCAGGCAGGATTGCATGAGGCGGTTACTGATTCATTGTTATACAAGATACGGATTATTTCACTGACATAAAAACTTGAGCGGTTCTAAACTAAACCTTTCCTCACACTCCATGTCTAACATTCAAAACGAATCAATACAATAATAAATGGAGATAAATATGAACCGAATAATTTTATTAATAATGCTTGCTACATCAATTGTAATAGCACAACCGCAATGGAACGATGACGATTCGCCGCCATTTCGTGGAAAAGGAGCTATCTGTGAGAAACTCGATCTGAGCGCAGATCAGCAAAAGCAATTCGACAAAATGCAGTCGGATATGCAGAAGAAAAAGATTGATATTCGATCCAAAATACAGACACTGAGGATTGATATTAAAGATCTTTTCAAGGAAGACAATCCAGATAAGGGAAAGATCGAATCGAAGATGAACGAAGTTACAAAGCTGCAAGGCGAGATGAAAAAGAACCACCTCGATTTTTGGTTTGGTGTTAACAAGATTTTGAAAACTGATCAGCAGAAAATTTGGAAAGAACATCGCATGATGTTCGGACAAGGTAAAGGATTTGATCGTCCACGCGGAACGATGAAGAAAGGACATGGAATGCGAGGCATGATGCGCGGTGATTGTGGAATGCGTCCCTGACATTATAAATCAATTGTAAAGCAAAGAAAACGCCCCGCTGTTTGATTAGCGAGGCGTTTCTATTTTGATGCAACGGTCTTTAGAGAACTTCTACATCAGTAAGAATACATCATTCGCTGCAAATAGTTACACCAAGACTATACAGCACCGCTCCAATCGGATTTGCAAACGCACTGGAGCTGCCGCCTGCAAAACATAACCCAACCGGATTATTTCCAGTTTCAGTTACCATCAGCGAGCCGGAATCACCCGACTTAATAAACGTGCCTGCAACATAAATCTGGTTCACAAATTTTGCCATACCGGAAGCACCATAGTCAACAGTTATAGTTACATTTATGCCTGTAATCTTTCCACGGGTTAGACCCGTTGTTCGTCCAACTTTCTTCACTGCAAGACCAACGGTTGGCGTAACAACTGTGCTGCTCGGAGTGTACAAATTATCAACCATCGAGCAAACACTTGCTGTTGTGTACTCTGCTATTGCACAATCAACTTCGTTATCGCATCCCGA
This sequence comes from Bacteroidota bacterium, assembly GCA_030019075.1. Lineage (GTDB taxonomy): Bacteria > Bacteroidota > Ignavibacteria > UBA10030 > SZUA-254 > JASEHD01. Next base: position 2,988 of record JASEHD010000062.1, on the reverse strand, counting down.
GAAATTGATAGGCACGAAACCAGTGAGTTTCGCTACTTGTTCGGTTTGAGCACAAATCGGTTTTGCATCATACCTGCCCGGTTGATTGATTCGCTCACCGATTGTGGCAGTATTTTCACGTGCAAGCACATGATTGTTGCTGAGCATACAGCGAGCCGAACCCTTAAATACTGTGCAGCCAATTGTTCCCGCGGCACACTCAAGAGCATTTCCAACACTTACGCCGTCCGGAACTGGTCGGTAAGTTTTTTTATAACCCTTAGCCATCGCTACAACTTTACCAACAACATCAACGCGTGTGCGTATGCCATCAATTATAGTTGGAAGATTCGGTACATCAGGTCGCTCTGTGAGAATTAAAAGCACAGGTTTGCCATCAACATCGGCACCCACGCCTGTGCCTACTACACCTGACTTGGACATCAATGCCATAGAGTGACGCGATTGAACAGCCATTATTTCCTGTACTTGCGGATTTGATTTTGAAAGTGTTACCGCTTCAGCCGTAGTTTCAACCGGACTTTTTGTAACATCTGGTGTTTCCTGACATCCCGTCCAATAAAACATGGATAGTGTGATAACAACGGAAACAACAGTTCCCATTAGCCACAAATAATTTCTAAATAGTTTTTTCATACACCCTCCTTTGGTGATTAAAGGATTAAAAAATTAGTTATTCTCCATCTTACAACCGGATTACAAAGAGATGGGGACTATTTTAACGATAATGAATTTATTGAATATTGTCAACTGTCTCGAACACCTGCGGTAGTAAATAAAACGTGGAAACACTAAAATACAAAGAAAAAACACGAATTGCAACAGAAATATGTTAATCATAAGTGTTTCATCTGTGGCAAATGAAAACGCTTACCTCATAACAAGTTATTGCACATACACGATACAGAATAGATTTATTGTAGCACTTTTATTATATTATCAATGAAAGACTGACTGGAAAGAACTCAGCATGAAGCAACACACCAAACAGAACACTCGAAATTTAAAGGACGGGTATAAAAAGTACGCTAAAGCGATTAAAGCACACTGGCAGATCATACAGGATAAATACAAAGTGAGCGAGCTTGGCATCTTCGGCTCGGTAGTACGGGGCGAGCAGAAGAAAAGAAGCGATATAGACATTCTCGTTGATTATTATGAAATCCCCGACCTGCTGGAATTCATCGCTCTGGAGAATTATCTTGAAAAGATTTTAAGGAAGAAGGTCGACTTGGTAGATAAAAAAGGTATCCGGCCTGAATTGAAAGAGATCGTATTGGGAGAAGTTGTTTATATATGACGCGTTCATATTCATTATATCTGAACAACATATTGGAAGCGATCAATAGAATCGCAAGGTTTATTGCGGAAATAAACATTGATGAATTTTTAAGAGATGATAAAACGAAAAGCGCGGTTGTCTGGAATGTAGAAATAATCGGAGAAGCAGCAAAACAGATCCCGAAACAAATTAGGCAAAGATATAAGGATATCCCTTGGAATGATATGGCGAAGATGAGAGATAAGATAAGTCATGCCTATTTTGGTGTACGATATGAAATTGTATGGAACGTAGCTAAAGAACGATTACCATTAATTAAGCCAACCATAGAAAAAATTATAAGTGAAATAAAAGGTGGGAAACTCTTTAAAGAATAACAAAGCAGTTTTTAACAGCCATGTGGCACGAACCTCCGCCAGAGGTGAACAGGATTACACGCCACAAAACTAATGCAACTATAATGTCATGGCATAGACTATGACACCCAGGCGCTAAACCAGTACATCATTCCGAATTGATTTCGGAATCTAAACCGAACACACTTAGAAAGTTGATATCTACCAATATTTAGACATTCCACCCCGTTTCCCCTGTTAGCCCGTATTCCAAAAATTAATATATGTAGGAAATATTTTACTTGACTTACATTTGAAGATTGTGTATATTTGTACGTAATGTTAGAAAGGAATAAATAAATGGAAACTACAGTAACTCAAAAAGGACAAATGGTCATTCCCTCCTCAATTCGGCGAAAGTTAGGTATTCTGGATGGAACCCGAATAAAGGTTGAGCTTAATGAACAGTCGAGCTACATCATTTTGAAACCTATTACCCGAGAATCCATCCGCAAATTTCGCGGAATTCTAAAACTAAAGCCCGGTGTAAAACAGGCATCGGAACAATTAATGGATGATCGAGCGGAAGAACACCGCAGAGAGGATGAGAAACTTGCCAAACACGGTGCTCGATAGCTCAGCGGTGCTTGTTCTACTGTTCGATGAGCCGGCAGCATCGAAGGTAGAGAGCATACTTGCCGAAGCTGCCGATGAAAAGAAAGAGGTGCTTATCAGCGCAGTAAACTGGGCTGAAGTTATTTACCGAGTTCAGCACATACAAGGAAATACCGGCGTTGCAACAGCTAAGCAGTTTGAAGTGGAATCTCCCCTCAAAGTTGTAGATGCCGACAGAGAACTTGCAGAAAAAGCGGCACAGTTGAAAAGCTCGTACGGACTTCCACTGAGCGACGCATTCTGTGCAGCACTTGCAATACAACATCGTGCAGTACTTGTTACAAGCGATAAAGATTTCGAACGCGTTAAAGGACAGTTAAAGAAGATAATCTGGTTGACTCCGGATGAATAACAAATGAAAGTTGGTAAGAAAGCTACAGAGTTTAAACAAGTTGAAAAAGAAATAAAAATTTACTGGATTTGAAGCATAATTAGGAGATTAAATGGCTGAAGGTGAAAATAATATACATGGACCGAACGGCGAGCTTGAATTAGTATACGCCCATATGCCCCAAAATGACAAGCAGCAGGTAGAGCAACTCATCCGGGAATACGAAAGTGATCCGGCCAAAGGATTAGCGCACGGTGTTCAAAAGGATGCAATCCAAAACGCTTTGGGTGCAAGAACACTCGCTGACGAAGTGAAAGCTTGTCAGAAGAACTGGCGTTGCTATTTTGAGTTGGTAACAATCAAAG
>JASEHD010000061.1:13745-18979 GCA_030019075.1 Bacteroidota bacterium | reverse complement strand
ATGCTTTGTTTGCATGAGCATTGCCGTTTACGGCAATGTAGTAACAAAGCATGATAAAAATAACCTTTGCGTAACATCAGATATTAAGTTTGGTGAGGTATGATCATTCGGGTTGGAAGATGGAATTTCTCAACTTCTTCCAAAATAGCTGAAACAATTTCTTCCTCTTTCACCTTCTTAATAACTTTGCCCTTCCGGTAAAGAATCGCAACACCCTTGCCCGCTGCGATTCCAATATCGGCTTCGCTTGCTTCACCTGGACCATTTACAATACAACCGAGCACAGCGATCTTGATTGACTTTTTTACACCTGTGAGTTTTTCTTCAAGTTGCTTCATGATTCCAAAGAGATCGACCTCAAGTCGTCCACACGTAGGACAAGCTATTAATTCAACATTTCTCGTCGCAAGACTAAGTGAGCGGAGGATTTCCTTCCCAACTTCAATTTCTTTTACAGGGCTATCCGTCAACGACACGCGAATAGTATCCCCGATTCCTTCTGCGAGTAATGTACCAATACCGACAGCAGATTTGATTGTGCCAATCTTGGTAGTTCCTGCTTCTGTAACTCCCAAATGAAGCGGTATATCTGTTCGTTGAGCAATCAACCGGTTTGCTTCAATCATCAGCTTCACATCTGTGGATTTAACTGAGATGATAATATCCTTAAAGTCGAACTCCTCACAAATCCCGACATGCCTCATGGCACTTTCGAATAATGCCTCAGCAGTAGGATAACCGTGCTTCTGTAAGATGTCTTCTTCGAGCGAACCCGAATTCACACCAATTCGCATTGGAATGTTTTTTTTCTTCGCTGCATTTAGAACTTCTTGAATCCGATCTTTAGAGCCGATGTTCCCGGGATTGATTCGAACTTTTGCCACATTCGCTTCAATTGATTTCAATGCAAAGATATGATTGAAGTGAATATCAGCTACGACAGGAATTGGAGATAGTTTTACAATATCACCAATCGCATCGGCAGCTTCCTTATCGTTCACAGTGACACGAACTATGTCGCAGCCAGCATCTGCCACTTGTTTAATTTGCGCAACCGTTGCAGCAACATCAGAAGTTTTGGTCTTCGTCATCGTTTGTACAGAGATTGGTGCATTCCCACCGATAAGAATTCCACCGACATTAACTTGCCGGGTCTGTCTTCGAATTCCAACTTTGTATGTTTGATATTCTTCTATCATCTATCTTCTTTCTTCTATTTTCTATCCTCCCCGCCTTCATCCCAAAAACAGGACTTCGGCGGGTAAATATCTTAATTCAACTTCTTGCTTGCTTCAAACAAAATTTTCTTCTCTTCTTCTGTCAAACTTTGATATCCATTTTGATTGATCTTATCGAGGATTTCATCAATCCTTGCTTGATTAATTCGATCATCTTCATCATGAATATCAAAGAAATTCGCATCGCTGACATTCCTCCTATCAGAAGAAGTATATTCATATCCGCCTGATGCGGATTTTCCGCCGCCAACATAGCGAAATCCAGAACGAGGGAAGAATTTATCGATTGAATATCCATACCGCTCAAGCAATAAGTATATCAAGCCAACAGCGGCGCCGCCCAGATGAGCAAAGTGAGCGATACCATCTTGAGTGCCGGTAACCCCTGCATATAATTCTAACAACATATATACTATCACAAAATATTTTGCTCGTATAGGCAGCAATAAGTACAAAAATATAGGTCTATCCGGGTATAAAATTCCAAATGCTAAAAGAATTCCATAAACTGCACCCGATGCCCCTACTGTTGGAGCTGTTGGACCAAAAATTGGAGCAATAAACAAGTTTGTTAACCCGGCGCCCAAACCGCACATCATATAGTAGACGAAAAACTTTCGCGAGCCCCAGCTATTTTCTAATTCCATCCCGAACATCCATAGTGCAAACATGTTGAAAAAGAGATGCATGAAACCGCCGTGCATAAACATGTATGTAAAGATTTGCCATATTTCGAAACCCTCTCCTAATGGATAGAGAGGAAAAATCATATTGATTATGGCAGAAAGCGGCAAACCTTGAATGCTGAAAAGTCCAAAGAAGCTTGTGAAGAAAAAGATTCCAACATTACTAATCAATAACGCTTTAATAACGGTGGGGAAAAACTTAAACCCTCCGAAAAAAGATGGTCGGTAATAACTTGAGCTTGAGTAGCGGTAATATGACATTTAGATTGATTAACCTTTTCTTTTTAAAACACACCAAAAGCGATTTCAGTTCATTATGAAACCAGGGCACGAGTAATAATTATTTATCTTTCAAACCAGCAACACCGGGCAATATTTTCCCTTCAAGAAATTCGAGTGATGCGCCGCCACCAGTTGAAACGTGCGACATCTGTTTTGCAACGCCCGCTTTTTTCACCGCAGAGGCGCTATCGCCTCCACCAATAACTGTCGTTGCACCACTGCTTGCAAGTAATCTTGCGATAGCAAATGTTCCTTCAGAAAAACGTGGATCTTCGAATACACCCAATGGACCATTCCACACGACAAGTTTTGCAATCTTGAGTACCTGACTAAACTTATCAATGCTTTTTGGACCAATATCCATCATGCTGTACCCAGCAGGAACTTTATCAACATCAACGACTTTGGTTTGCGCTGTTGCATCACTTTTATTCCCGACAACACCATCAACAGGTAACAGAAGTTTTTCGGTTGAGTTATCCAAGATTTTTTTAGCAGTTTCAATTGATGAAGCTTCAACTAAACTCTCTGCCATGTTGTAACCTTTTGCGGCAAGAAAAGTGTTCGCCATTCCTCCGCCAACAATCAGCGTGTCGCATTTTGTCAGTAAATTTTCGATCACCGCGATCTTATCGCTTATCTTCGCTCCACCGAGGATTGCAACATAAGGCCGTTCTGGGTTCATTGTTGCTTTACTAAGATATTCCAATTCTTGCTCCATCAAGAAACCTGAGACGGCGGGAAGATATTTCGCCACTCCCTCGGTGCTTGCATGGGCGCGGTGTGCAGAACCGAATGCATCGTTCACGTAAACTTCACCAAGCGATGCAAGCTTCTTGGCAAATTCAGTATCATTCTTTTCTTCTTGTTTATGGAAGCGAACGTTCTCAAGCATTAAGACTTCACCGGGTTTCAACCCTTTTGCCATCGATTCAACTTCGGGACCAATGCAATCTGAAGCCACTTTGACTGGTTTATTCAATAATTTGCTCAAGGCATCAGCAGCGGGCTTTAAACTGAGATCCGGCTCGAACCCTGCACCTTTCGGTCTGCCTAAGTGACTCATTAAGATGAGCGATGCGTTTTGTTCTAACACATATTGAATTGTTGGCAGAGATGCGCGGATGCGTTTATCATCCGTAACAATACCTTTATCCATCGGAACATTGAAATCAACGCGCATGAGAACACGTTTACCTTTAATACCAATATCTTTTACTGTTTTCTTATTCATTCAAATTTCTCCACGTCTAAATTTCTGTAATATTTCCCATTTCTCTTTTGATAATGCTTTGTACATAAACTCTTGTGCTTCTTCTAACCAACGTAGTCGCTCTTCGGGAGGAAGTTTTCGATAGTTTTCAATCTGCTCATCAGTTACATGATAAGAGTAACCACCACTTGGTTTTTTGACTTGTTCACTCATGATAATTCTCTAAGAGACTAGTAAGTGAATTTATATCATCAATATCCTGTTTCCGATTAGAGAGTTTTTTCAGAGCAATCAAATCGCGAATATTAATAAGTGGTACATCTATTAAATCTATCTTGATTTTTTTCATATGCTGATAACAGGAATCAAAATCAATAGGATTATCGATGAAAAAATCAACAACATTAAATTCCCGACTGCCGCGGAAGAAAGAGATTACTAACATATTTTCCTTCTCTTTCAATTCTAATCTTCGTGTTTGATTTAAGAGATCATTTTCTACAATTGGCACACGAGGTACAAATCCAATATCATTCAAAGTTACCCATGTTTTATGAATATTCTCCTTATCAAGAGCTATCATAAGATCAAGATCGTACGTCATCCTTGGAATGCCGTGAAGGTTGACTGCTACACCCCCGACGACTAAATAACGTACCTTATTTTTATTTAATGATTCAAAAACTTCCTGATAAAACATCGATACACATTAAATAAAAATCATAATTTCGATGCGATCAAATTCGCAAGATCAGCCGTGCGAACCGAATAACCCCACTCGTTATCGTACCATGTAACTACTTTAATAAAATCGCTCTTCTCTTTACCAAGTACTTGTGTGAACGGCAAATCAACTGATGAACTGTGTGGATCGCCTTTGAAGTCGATACTAACAAGCGGTTCATCTATTGCAGCAAGTATCCCTTTCATCGGTCCATTGGATGCATCACGAAAAGATTGCCGTAATTCGTCAGTCGTACAATGTACTTCTATCTGTGCAGTGAAATCCACAACTGACACTGTTGACGTAGGAACGCGCAAAGCGTAACCATCGAACTTTCCTTTTAATTCAGGAATAACGAGAGCAAGAGCTTTAGCGGCGCCGGTTGTTGTTGGAATAATATTCATCGCAGCAGCACGCGCTCTGCGTAAATCGCTGTGCGGTAAATCGAGTATCTTCTGATCATTCGTGTATGCATGAACAGTAGTCATCAAACCCTTGACGATTTTAAATTTATCATGTACCACTTTTACTGCGGGAGCTAAGCAGTTTGTAGTGCAGGAAGCGTTCGAAATTACATGATGATTTTGTGGATCATAATTTTTCTCATTAACACCGAGAACAACCGTTAGGTCTTCACCTTCGGCGGGTGCTGTTATGATAACCTTCTTTGCTCCACCTTTCGTTATGTGGTTCTCAGCTCCTTTAACTGTTTTACCCTTTTTATTAACTCCATCTTTCTTGATCGTAAAAAGTCCGGTGCCTTCTATAACGATGTCAACACCAACATTACCCCACGGAAGTTTATCAGGTTCAGTTTCTTTAAACATCTTGATTTTTTTTCCGTCGACGATGAGCTCACCGTCTCCGGTTTCAACCTTACCGTTGAATCTGCCATAGTTAGTGTCGTATTTTAAAAGATGAGCCATCGTTTTCAGATCGCCAATATCGTTTATCGCAACAACCTCCAAAGTTTTAGGATAGTTATCACGTATAGTTCTAAGCACCTGTCGTCCGATTCGTCCAAATCCATTAATACCTACTTTTATTGCCATAATTAATCTCCTATCGAATGAAATTTTTACTATTCACTG
>JASEHD010000061.1:0-13735 GCA_030019075.1 Bacteroidota bacterium | reverse complement strand
GCGATACTGTGTTATGAGAAGGCCAACAGGCTCATTCCAGGCGATAGCGATTTAAAATCGAATTTGAATTACGCAAACTCGTTGGTCGAGGGTGCGGGATTTGAGAGCCAATTGAAAAATATTATTATAAGGTTGTTTCAATTTACCAAGAAACGAAACGAAAATCAACCTGTTATGGTTTATATATTTCTGCAATTTTCACTTCCCTTAAATGATCACCATGGAACTGTAACAAGATTGTTTTTTGGGGATCCAAATATTTTCTTTGCCGATATCTACTCTGAGGATTTTTTAGATAGATCCCAATCGAATCAGATCCTACATTCCCAATTTCATAAACATTTATGGTCGAATTCTTATACCACATACGGGGACCGGCATTACGGCAAAAGGCATCTGTTGGTAACCAATCAAAAATTAGGTTTACACTTTCCGGCATAGTTGGATATTCCTTAAAAAGATATTCCCGTACCATTTGAATAAGTACTTTTTTTCTGATTAAGTTATTCGACCCCTGAATACCCGACGTATTAAATCCTTGTTCTTCTAAATCCGAATAATAAATCTTCGATGAGAGAAAAGAGATAACGGTTAATGCTACAAGAACACCTTTGGTTAAATCTAACGAAGACTTCACGATTGATATAATAACTTGTAATCCAACGCACACAAAAATAATGAATGCTGGAAGCGAATAAGTTAGATAGTATCTATAAAAATGATTTTCTAAAAATAAAACGGGCAACAAACCGATGATCATCCAGCTGATTAAAAAAATAATTGTGTAATATTCTGATTTCCTCTTTCTTTGAATTATTACAATCAATACTGTCAACCCGACTAAGAGGATAATACTGATCGTTGGAAAAACAAAAAAAGGATTTAACGCTTCGATACACCAAGAACAAAATATCGTAAGATTTGAGATGACGTGGGGACCTGTCAACTTTAAAGCATAAGGATTGTTGATAGCTTGATCTATGGAAAATATTGCTGGGACACGCAGAATACCATATATTACCAAGATAAAAATATGTTGCCTCAATGAGATTAATATTTTAGGTATGTCCCAAATTGTTTTATTTTCCTCTTTAGTTTTAATAAGTTGATAGAAAAATAAAATGAATGGAAGGATAATTGTCGATTCCTTCGTCAACAGTGCAAAAAGAAAACTGATGGAAGATAAAGTTATTCGTTCTCGGACATACAGATAAAAAGATAGGAAGAAGAAAAAAGCACCACCAAGATCATAAATGCCTACAATCCATGATAAAGAATCCATGTGGATAGTAACGGCTATTGCGTAGAGAAATCCTGTAAACCATGCAATCGAAATATTTCCAATCAACCTGCTACTAAGCAGAACAAGAAGAAGTGAATTGCAAATATGGATTACTATCGCAATGAGATGAAATCCGAATGGATTGAGGTGGAAAACACTATTAAGCAAAAATATGTACACATGTCCAAGGGGACGATAGAAGGAATGTTGATGTACTGAGAATGCCTCGGTTAAGAACAAACTCCCTCCTTTTGTCTCAATGGCGTGCAGCATACACCAATCATCTTGAATGAATGGATAATGCAACACTTGCCCATAGATATAAAACGCGCTGAACGCCAGAAGTAACGCTAAACCAATATTATATTTCTGTTTAACTATCTGCGAGTAATCCATGATCGTATCTATTGTGCAAGCGCAACCGATGCGGCAAAAACATTGTGGGCATTCAGGTTAATCAACTCCTTTGCACATGCATTGATAGTAGAACCGGTTGTGATCACATCATCTACCAAGATAAACGATTTCCCCGGAACGAGAGACTTGAATCTTTGATTAACCTCAAATGCATCTCCAACATTTTCTATTCGTTCTTGAAGATTCAGTTGTGTTTGGGATTGTGTATATTTTTTCCGGTGGATAATTGAATCATGCACAGGTATCCCAGAAGCTGCCAACACTCCCTTACAAATGTATTCACTCTGATTATATCCGCGCTCACGCTGTTTGAGCTTATGAAGCGGTATCGGAATAAGATAATCCGCACCACAAAATGATGGATCGGTTGCAATTCTTTTTCCTAACTCTTGTCCTAACATTATTCCGAGTGTTTTCATACCTTGATATTTAAGAAGATGAATTACTTCCTGGAATTTTCCTTCCTTTTCGAAGAGATAACAGGAATTAATATCTTTCACAAAACCTTCCATATCGAATTTCATTTTGAGCTGTATCCACGTCGGTTGGGATCGATCGACCAAGGTAAAACTATTCCAACATTTTGAACAAATGCGCATTTCATGATCTCTCAGAAGTTGATTACACGTGATACATACTGGGGGATATATAAAATCACGGATGGGATAAATAAGATATTTTTGCAGAAAAATCATTTCATCATTTGCTCAAGTCTTCCAATTTCATTACGAAGTTCTGCCGCTCGCTCGAAATCCAAATCTTTAGCTGCATTTCGCATCTCAATCCGCAGTTCTTCCAGCAAATCCTTGCGTTGATCTTTGGTCATATATCTGAAAATTGATTCTGCAACAACCGGAGCTTTTTCACGGTCTCTTCGTGCATCACGCGCTGCTTTAACATCGGCAACAGCAGTAGCTGCAAGAACTTCTTCAGTGGATTTGTAGATAGTCTTCGGAGTAATACCATGTTCTTTGTTATACTCAACTTGCTTTTCCCGACGACGACGGGTTTCATCGAGCATTCTTTTCATCGAACCTGTTTCTGTATCAGCATAAAGGATTACTTTTCCATTTATATTCCGAGCTGTTCGTCCTGCAGTTTGGATGAGTGATTTATCTGAACGTAAGAACCCTTCTTTATCGGCATCGAGTATTGCAACAAGTGAAACTTCTGGTAAATCTAATCCTTCTCGAAGAAGATTCACCCCAACAAGAACATCGAAGTCACCAAGTCGCAGATCACGAAGTATTTCCACTCGCTCCAATGCATCAATATCTGAATGGATGTATTTTACTTTGATATTTAAGTCGCTTAGGTACTGGGATAAATCTTCTGCCATACGTTTGGTGAGTGTGGTAACCAGACAACGTTGACTTAACTTACTTCGCTCACGAATTTCATAAATCAAATCATCAATCTGATTTTTAACCGGACGAACCTCGACTTCAGGATCAACAAGTCCTGTGGGGCGAATGATCTGCTCAACTACAACACCCTTGCATTTATTTAGTTCATAAGGTCCCGGCGTTGCGCTCACGAATATAATTTGATTAACCATTGCTTCCCATTCTTCGGACGTAAGCGGACGATTATCAAGAGCTGATGGTAAACGAAAACCATATTCGACGAGTGTTGTTTTTCGGGCACGGTCACCATGCCACATTCCAGAGATTTGAGGAACAGTCACGTGTGATTCATCAGCAACGAGTAAAAAGTCTTTCGGAAAAAAATCCAACAGACAAAACGGACGCGAGCCGGCTGGTCTGCCCGCGATGTGGCGAGAATAATTTTCAATTCCGGAACAGTAACCGATTTCCCGCATCATCTCGATATCGAAACGAGTTCGCTGCTCAAGTCGCTGCGCCTCAAGGAGCTTACCTGTTTTTCTGAAATAATCAAGCTGCTCTTCCAATTCAATCTCGATGTTTTTTATCGCCCGCTCAAGCGTCTGCTGTGTAGTGATAAAATGTTTTGCAGGAAAGATAACTTCATGCTCGGCTTCAGAAATAAAATCACCTGTGAGATGCTGGATGTAAGCGATCTTCTCAACCTCATCGCCGAAAAATTGAATCCGAATTGCTCGTTCATTTTCGTATGCAGGAATAATTTCAACAACATCTCCGCGAACACGGAATGTCCCTCTTTTAAACTCAAAATCATTTCTTACATAATGGATATTGAGCAGCTTCCTCAAAAAAACATTGCGCTCAATCTTCTGACCTTTTTTAATCTGAACCATTTGATCAAGCCATTCATCCGGCGCACCGATACCATAAATACAGCTTACCGAGGCGACCACAATTATGTTTGTCTCACCACTGAGGAGCGCACTCGTGGCACGCAATCGTAAACGATCAATCTCATCGTTTACAGAAGAATCTTTTTGGATATACGTATCTGTTACAGGAAGATATGCTTCGGGCTGATAATAATCGTAGTACGATATGAAAAATTCTATCCTATCATTTGGAAAGAATTGTTTAAACTCACCGTACAACTGTGCAGCAAGTGTCTTGTTGTGAGACATGATAAGCACAGGTTTATTGACTTGCGCGATGACGTTAGAGATTGTAAATGTTTTTCCACTTCCCGTAACACCAAGGAGCGTTTGATATTTATCTCCCCGCTTTATACCCTCGGTTAATTCGCGGATTGCACCCGGCTGGTCACCGCTGGGTTTGAAATCTGAAAAAAGGGTAAAAGGCATACACAAACAGCTTAATCAAGGAAGAGGTGCAATTTTACCTGCTGGTTTAAAGTTATGAATATCATCCCAAATGCCGATGAGTTCTCCATGGTGAATTGTTGTCCATTCAATTACCATACCCAATGCTCTCGGTGGTAAGCTTCCAGCAAATACCATTTGTCGCGCAATGTCGATTAGTGCTTCAAACTCTTCGTACTCTGCATGGAAATGGGCAGGCAAGTGATCCTCGTAGAACATTCTGATAACGATGCCATAGAATCTCGATATCTCAGGCATTAATCGTTTCAGGTTTTAGTAAAGGAAATAATTCCTCAGGATTTTTGCAGGATATTTTTAAATAAAGAGCATCCGAACAGATTTCGATTTCATCATTCCACTTGATCTGTCCACTCGAACCAACATGGGCTTGCTCGAAAATGCGATAATCCTTCCATTGATTGAACACACACTTGCCAACTAAATGCGACAAGTCAGCCGTACCAATAACGCCATCAACAAACTCGACTTTTAATTGATAATCAGAAAGAACTTCAATTTTTTTAACTTTCGTCATTATACACATTTATTATACTAACACATATAAAAGATAGATAATTTTTTAATGAGATTCAATGCAAAGCAAATGTTTTGTTAATTCATGGATGGAGCAAGTGATAACCAATTTATCGTTATAATTAGGTAGGCGGAATATTTCTCTTCATTAATCGAATTCGTGAATAAACACTGTGATTAGTGCGATTAAGAGCAGCAGCAATCTGAGTCGGTGATAATTTGTCGATATTCTCTTGGAGATACTTCAATTCTTCCTCCGCCCATTTCCTTTGACCTGGAGATCGATGGAAACCGTGGCGACTTGCATAATGAGAGACCGAGCGTTCTGTTTTCCCGATATGGCTACCAATCTTTTTGAATGTCATTCTTTTATAATTCTTTACCAAGAATTGATGCTCCTCTTTCGTCCAAAAAAAATCTCGATTCAGGTGAAGCTTACGCGCTTTCTTAATCACACCTTTCATCGGACGTCCTAACTGTTCGGCGATTTCGGTGATTGATATTTCCTTCTTCGGATAAAGCTCAAGAAGTATTTTTATTTCGTCCTCACTCCAGGAAGAAGCATGGGGCTTATTCAATTTAAGAATTTTCGCTTTTGTCAAAATAGCATTTGCTGACCGACTAAGCGAGCGGCCAATTGATCGGGCAGTCTTACTTCCATAATGTCGTTTCAGGTAACGTATCTCCCATTCTTGCCATGGTTTAAAGTTTAGCCGCCTAATGCCAAGTCGGATTGTACGCCCAATTACACTTTTATGAGATCGTCCAAGTTTTTCCGCAACAAACATTCCACCTTTTTTGGGATAATATTTCTTCAAAAATATATCATCTTCTTCGGTCCAATATCGAATGGTTTTACTTCGAATATTTAAATCAGCGGCTTTCATCCTCACTGCAGGGATAGACCTCCCCAGCTCACCGGCAACATATCGAGCACCGAATAGCGGTAATTTTTCTCGTAAAAGGTTAAGCTCTTCCTCTGTCCAAATTCTTATGTTTGGATTACCAGGACGACGTTTTATTTTAACTTCATTTTCAAGCATATCATTAACTAAATAAAAATTATTATTCGTATCTCAACGCATCAATTGGATTAAGACTTGAAGCTTTCCGAGCAGGATAGTAACCGAAGAAAACACCAACTGCCATCGAAAAAATTACAGCAAGGAAAATTGAATTGGCTGTTACAAATGTGGGCCATCCGGCAAATTTTGATACAAGACCAGAACCAAGAACTCCGAATGCGATACCTATCAAACCACCCAATAAACTAAGTACAATTGCTTCCATTAAGAATTGTGTGAGAATGTCGTACTTCCTTGCACCGATTGACATCCGAATACCTATCTCTCGAGTACGCTCTGTTACTGAAACAAGCATAATGTTCATAATTCCGATGCCTCCCACGAGCAAAGATATAGAGGCAATACTGGCTAAGAGAATCGTCATTATATTTGCAGTTGCCGATTGTGCATCTGCAATTTCTGTTTGTGTTCGAATTGTGAAATCGTTATCGTCCATCGGACCGAGTTTATGGCGAACTCGAAGAAGATCTGTGATCTGCTGCTGTGCTGTACTAATTTGTGCTTTGCTAACTGCCGACACAATGAAACCCCAAGACCGTGTGTGTCCCATCAACCGTTTTTGTAATGTTGTGTATGGAATGATAATAAAATCGTCCTGATCTTGCCCCATCGCATTCTGCCCTTTTGGCTGCAGCGTACCAATTACCCTGAACGGAATATTCCGAAGGCGTACCGTTTGTCCGATTGGATCGGCAGATTCAAATAATTGATCCATAACCGTTTTCCCAAGTAAACATACTTTTGTTGCTGCTCGCACATCTTGATCGGTAAAATAATCTCCTGATTGCAATCTGAAATCCCGGATAGAAAAAAAATCAACTGTGCCGCCCTGAACTACTGTTCCCCAATTAAGGTTTGCATAAACTACTTGTGCACCCGAGCGAAGCATCGGACTGACGTATGCTACAGCGGGGCATTGTTCTTTCACCGCTTGACCATCTTCCTCTGTCAGTGTCGATCCCGTGCCAGCGCCAGCCATCACACCTCCCCGTGTTGTCGTACCGGGAAATACTAACAATATATTCGATCCCAAACTGCTTATCTGAGCTTCTACCTGCACCTGAGCACCTTTACCGATAGCTACCATCGCAATTACTGCACCAACACCAATTATAATTCCAAGCATAGTAAGCAGCGAGCGCATTTTGTTTCGCAGTAAAGCATCGAATGCTATACGTAATATTTCTATAAACCTCATCATAATAATATATTAGAATCCTCTTCGACCCGTTCCCGAACCCGGACCACCCACCTGCCTCGGTGCAAACGGATTAGTTTGTGCCGAGCCCATCGCTGTTGCACCGTTTGTAGTTCCAATAATTACTTCATCGCCTTCTTTTAGGTCTTCTGTAATTATTTCAGTAAAGCGGTTGTCATTTAAGCCCGTTCGAACCTCGATTGATTTTAAATTTTTTCCTTTTTTTAATATCCAAACTTTTGCCGTCTTCCGCTTGGATTGCTTTTTTGTTATACTGCCATCTTTATTAGGAAAATCACCATCCGGTCGAAATTCTCTTCGTTCCACTCCCTCCGATCTTCTGCGTTCACCTTGTCCTCCACCTTCTGGACTTCCTTGACTGAATTCTCTCATGCGTTTTTCACCCCCCTGATTCTCGGGAGATTTCTGTTCGGTTTTCGCTTCAGCAGTTATTTTGTCATCGGTTTCCGGTTTGCTCTCATCCTTCATTTTCTCTAAAACTTCCTTAGGCGGCTGGAAACGGATTGCAAGTGTTGGAACGCGAAGAACATTTTCGCGTTTGTTGATTAGGATGGAAACCGTAGCTGTCATGCCGGGTCTGAGTTTCAAATCAGAATTCGGGACATGAATAATAACTGTGTATGTAACAACATTCTGAACCGTTACTGGTGAAAGTCGAACTTGTGTAACCTTACCTTCGAACTCTTCGCCCGGATATGCATCAACAGTGAAAGTCACTACTTGCCCTTCTTTGATCTGTCCAATATCAGCTTCATCCACACTCGCTTCTACTTGCATTTGTTTCAAATCATTTGCAATAGTAAAAAGTTTTGGTGCCTGAAAACTTGCCGCAACCGTTTGCCCAACATCGATTTCTCTCGATATTATAACACCATCTATTGGAGCGCGGATAATGGAATAGCGTAAATTTACCATAGCTCTATCTAACGATGCTTGCGACTGCTTTTTCTGAGCCGTCGCTGCTTCGAATTGTGTTTGCGCGGCGTCGAGATCTGCTTGGGAAACTAAATTCTTATTAAACAATTCTGTTGTTCGGTTGAAACTGCGTTTTGCTTCGTTCACTTGTGCTTGATTGCGCTCAAGATTTGCCTCTGCTTCTTTTACAGATGCATAAAGAAACGTTGAATCAATACGAGCTATTATTTGTCCTTTCTTTACCTCCGAGTTGAAGTCGGCATAAAGTTTATCAATTATCCCCGATACCTGACTTCCAACTTGTACAGTTTGAACGGGGTTTATAGTACCGGTAGCTCGCACTTGAACTGTAACATCGCCTCGAGAGATTTTTTCTGTTCGATATTTAATATCATTCGATCCGTTATTAAAAAATATAAAATATCCGGCCGTACCGAGGACAACGATTGTAATAATTATATATAGATAGATTTTATTCTTCATAGATTTATTTCTTGTTTTATTTTTAACCAAAAATCACTTACAGAAACATGTTCTGACCATGTATTAATATACTCAATATCAAGATTCTCCATTTGTATGCTTATGACACTTCGAACATCTTGAAGATGAATATCGGTTTGAGCTTCTTTGTACCAGAGTAATTTTGAAACAATTAAATCTTCTTTCGATATAAAACTAATTGATGTACCAAGAATTTTAGTTTTTATTCGACGTTGAAATGCTTCTGCTCGGTATTCATCACCGTTATCTAATATCCAGCAATCAATTTTATATTGAGATTCCTGATGTATAAGATTAAACATTTGCTTATGCTTAATGGCATGTTCAACGTCACTTATGTAGAATTTATTTGAAAACATTTTTATTATTTTTTCTATATCGCCTACCTGAATAGCAAGCACAAGATCAACATCATGCGTGGTACGTGGGCATCCATAAAAGCTCACTGCCATCGAACCAGTTATCATATAAGGAATCTGGAGTTGGTTAAACTTTTCCGCAATATGGACAAGGAATTCTTTTTCTACCATACTCAATGCGTCGTTGTAATTCTTTTTCAATTTCATCTTGGGTAAATTCTGGATGCTGGTGAATAATTCCAGAGCGTGCGATGTCCCGTACCATTTCGCTTAACTGCATCGCGATTAACAGCCGCTGTTCACCCGACATATTTCGATAACCTTCTAACTGTTTTTCGTTGAATATCATGGGGAATTGATATTTCTATGATATTTAGACATTAAATGTGAAGAATAGTTTACCCTGAATTATAATCCCTGCTTATTAATAATTGAAATTCCATCGCCTATACCTCGACCACAAATTTTCCATCTTTCATTATCATTTTATCATCAAACCAAACAGTAGGTTGTTTGATAAGTCCATCAAGATGACTTGCCACACGAACCGAGCCGCCCATAGATTTATTATCCCCGAAGGCGATGTGAATCGTTCCCATCACCTTTTCATCTTCTAAAATTTTTCCTGTCAGGATCGCTTTATCGTTCGTTCCGATTCCAAACTCAGCAACGGTATAAGCATCTTTTCCGTGCGGCTCCAATAATTCGCGCAATCGTTTTGCCTCGTCGCCACCGGTAATCTCGGTTGCGTAACCGTCTTCCACCACGATGCGAATTGGTTCTTTCACCATACCTACGCTTGCCATCGATCCATCAACAACAACGATACCATTCGACAAACCTTCAACCGGAGCTAAGTACGATTCACCCGTTGGAAGATTTCCCCATAAGCCCTTTTCTCTGAAAAGTCCGGAGCTTGCATGTGCTTCTCTTCCTTTGATCGGCATCGTTATATCAGTCCCTATCAAAGTTGTAACACGAATCGTTTCGGTTTTCTCCATCATCTTACAAATTTTAAAAGTTCGCTCGGCGATTTTATTGTAATCGGCATTCATACAGCGGATCATGATTTCTTCAGTCACGCCGGGAAGCGTTGCAACGCGTGCGCCAACCGCGCTTGCGTTTCGCCTTGCATCTGTGTGAGTGAGTGATTTAGATGTCGGACACAAAACCACATCTACTTTTTTCATCAATTCGGCAACTTCCGCAGGCGGTTCTTCGCCGTTTGTTTTACGCGGAAGCATTTCAATAAGCATCACTTCGGATCCTAAATCTTTAGCTGCTTGCCAAAGCGAATAACCGATGGTTCTAAGCGGCTCATCTGTAACAACGAGAACTTTTTCGTTCGGTTTAGTTCCCATGCAATCGCGGACTGCGATGAGGGAAGCGGAGTTGAGTTCGGAATTCATAACTTATTTTCCTTTTCCATTAAAGGTAAATTGTCCTTGATTAGTTTCCAAAATCTTTATGATGGAAAGCTTAACATCGGATAGGCCGCGATTAACGATTTCCCAAATTATTTTCTCATCTATACCAAAATATTCGTGGACGACAATGTTTCTAAGTCCAACCATTTTCTTCCAAGGTACTTCAGCATGTTTTGATCGAACTGAGGTTGGGATATGTTTTGCAGCTTCTCCGATTATTTCAAGATTCCGCACAACTGCGTCGATTGTTTTGGGATCTTTCGAAAACCTTCCATAAGATAAATTCTTTGTATAAGTTTCAATTTTAATGATTGATTCAATAATATCTTCCAAGAACAACCGATATGTTCTTTTTTGTTTCATATAAAAACGACTTCCCCTAAGACGGTTTGCTTCATCTGTTTTTTTATTGCACGGGGTGTAACCAGATCAACTTTTAATCCCAGAATATTTTCTAAATAGTAACACAATTCGATGAAATCTAATCCAATCGGTTGCGAAAAATCAACAAGTATATCAATATCACTCCGTTTCTTTTGTTCATTCCTTACATACGAGCCAAATACACCGATTTCTTTTACATGAAATCTCCTCTCAAGATCCGGTTTCTGTTGCTCTAATATTTTCTTAATCGTACTAAATCGCTTCATAGAATCATTTATTTCCTATCTTTACTGTTTCCAATCCATGTCCGTGCGGTCCAACTTCTCTCCTCCTCAACAAGAACGCAAACAACAATCCGAAAAATCCTAACGATGTAAATATCCACATCCCAAGTGTGTATCCACCAGGATTTGATGCACTTGCACCAGAAAAATCATTCGCCCAACCGATGAGCAGATTGAAACCGAACAATCCAATGTTCTGAATCATCGTCATCAAACCGTAAGCAGTTCCTAATTTTTTCTGATCAACAATGTACGCCACCGAGGGCCACATGACAGCGGGAATCAACGAGAAAGCAATTCCCATCAACGACATTGGAATCATCAAGTACGCGGGTATATTTGAATGTACGTCAAAGAAATCGATATTCAAAACAAATGAGCCGGAAATTCCTAATGGTGTTGCCAGATCGATCTGATAAGCCATTATGAGATAAACCGGTATAATCAACAATGAACCAAACATCATCAACAGCGAACGTTTTCCAATCTTGTCTGCAAGTAAGCCGAAAAGCGGTGTGAAGATCATAGCAGCGAGAGTCAACATGCTCGATAGATTTCCACCAACTTCTCGTGTTGTTCCGTGTGCTTCCTGGAAAAATTTTATCGCAAAGGTCTGAAATGGAAACATCGCCGAGTAAAACGTTACACAAAGAGCGGTTATGTACCAAAACGATCCTCCAAATTTAAAAATCTCTTTAATAACAACTTTATCCTGCTCACCTTCTTTTGGTAAATCAAATCTCTTGTCGGCAAATGCATCTATGAAATAGAAAATAATTATGCAGATAACCGCAAATACACCGGCGCCAACCGTTATCCAAAGAGGCGACTGCCAGTAATTATACAAATCTCTACCCCACGAAGGCGCATTCAATGCCATGAACGATCCAAACCGCGCAACCGTAAGGTTCAGCCCAAATGCAAACGCCAATTGTTTCCCTTTAAACCAGCGAGCAATAATTGTTGTAATCGCTACGATCATCGATTCAGCACCAAGACCAAAGATAAGTCGACCCGCAGCCATCCAATATATATCTCCCTTGACCGTTGTAACTAACGCACCAAGCATTATAAGAACGGTGAAAATAAAAACAGACTTCCGTGTTCCGATACGATCTATAATTATACCGCCAATCAACACCATGATGATGTTCGGGAAACTGTAGATACCATTGAGAAGTCCAATTTCAGAATCAGAAAAACCAAGCTGGGCTTTCAATACATCGGCAAGCGGACTTATACTATCGTAAATGTAATAGTTGCCAAACATCGCCAAGCTGATGAACAGCAAAACCATCCAGTGATATAGTGTAGAGGGTTGAGGGCGATCAATTTTATTATTCATGGATTGATGGAGTTTTGGATTATTGTACGCCAAATGCGCCCGCCTTTTTCAGGCAGGCATCAGCCTTTGTCTGAGATTATTTAATTTACTTCAAAATATGGAAAATTTTGAGAATATGCAAAGGTTTGATTCTTTCAGTTTTTCTTCATATTTTTTATTCAGATTCAGCCATCATTAACACTGTAATTCATTGATAATTGATCGTAAAAAACTCAAGGACTTCCTCTTACTACTCCTCGAAGGCAACATCTCTCATAGTGAGCTAACCGAGCTTGTTCATCTCAGCCGTGCAATTATACAATCTTATCTTGGATATATCAGAAATTCCATAACCTATCTTTGCTTGCAGCAAGGATTAACAATCACCGATTTAGCATACGATTGTATTGCAGAAGCATTCGCAAAGGATGAGAAAAACAAATTCCATCAATTGGAAAATTTTGCTCAATCGCTCGACAATGATTTGGAAAGCACACCTGAACCTGAAATCTTTTTGGCATTTAAAAGTTTCTTAACACGTCTTGCAGATGCACAGCTCGCTCGATTGTTTGCTCAGGCAGATCCGGGTGGCGCGAAAATTCACAGGAACATACGCGATTGCTTGAAGCAGTCGGCTTTGTTTAAGCTTGAAAAAGATTTCCGCGGACTTGTATTGAAACCGAAGGATGATACCGGTGAACATCTTGAAGAATTTCCACATGAAGCTCTGGAACACGAACTCCTCAACAACTTGAATCATGAATGTTCTACACCTGAGCTTCTTGCGACATTACACAGAACTCTCACCGAACAAACAAAGTATCGACGATCTGTTCCGCTTGTTGATGTAGTACAGCTTTTCAGGAAAACATACCTAGTGTTAAGTTAAGTATGAAATGACGTAATTATTTATTATCTTTGCCATAAAAAACTATGGCAATAAAATATACGATTCACCTGACTAAGTCAGAAAGAGAAGACTTAATAGCTATAATAAACAAAGGTTCGCATACATCTCAAACATTTCGTAATTCTTACATCCTAATAAATTGCGATGAAGGCAAGTATTCTGAAAAGGTTACGAATGAACAAATAAGCAAAGTGCTGAAAGTTGGCATGCGAACAATAGACAGAGTCAAAAAAAGATTTGTGGAAGAAGGTATGGAGGCAGTATTGGAAAGGCGCCCCACGCAACGAGTTTATGAAACAAAAATAGATGGTGATACAGAGGCAAAATTAGTAACACTTTGTTGTAGTGAACCACCCAAAGGTTTTG
>JASEHD010000060.1 GCA_030019075.1 Bacteroidota bacterium | reverse complement strand
CTTTCATGTGGAGGATGGGAACCCACGTTTTTTGTTGAAGCTCGCCCTCTTGGCTAATGATAATGTGTACAATCGGATTTGCGCAGTTCCATTTTATTCGAATAGGTTCAGCTCTTCTGATATATTTCGGTGTAATATCCGTGACCCGCATTTCTAAGGGAAGATTAAAAAGTGTATCAAATGAACCTATCGCCTCAGAGCCAGTTCCCCGCCAATGGTGTTCGTTGCCAGAAAGATAACTATACGTCTTCCTAAGTTGATACCGATATCCAATGAGCGTATCTCCGCTTGGCAATCGAATACGTCTTTGATGTTTTTGTAAGGTGTCGGAATCGAGACTAAGCGTTCCAACATCAAAAGAATTATATGCAATTGGGCGCCCGTTATGTTGAATCGTTTTACTTGTATCTAAGAATATTGCTTCTACCTGAATCAAGCTGTCCCTTTTTAAAGGAAAGTCGTAACGGAGTCCGGTAAAAACTAGTCTTGCATTATATTTTATATTGTCCGGCTCCAAAAGTCCAGAGCTATCAACTCCTGATAACGCGTTGAGCGAATCCGAGCTAACGCTAACGGCATTTAATTCAATAAACCTTGAGTCGTCTTGTTCATCTATAATCTCAACCGGATCAATTTTCTCGCAAGATGAAAAAATAAAAGCAATTATGTATACTAATAATATATTTTTAATCATATCTATAATAATGTAATAAATTTTGTTCGTTTTTCTTACGTCAAGGACTAACGTTTAACTATATAAGGTATTCCGACAAACATGTTCATGAATGGGGCAGCATCGTCATTTATTGAATCATATGACATTGCGTCAATGATTGCATTATACCGGGCATATAGTACAAACTGTGGTAACGGTGCGGCAAAACGATGCTCGTATGCACGCTCGTACTGATTTTGACTGCCAGTGCTATCTATCATCGCCATCCGAGTACGGAATCGATTAGTAAAACGATGATGATAACATTTACGAATTACAACATACTCTCTGTTTTGATTTGTGCTCTGAACATGTACGCGTACTATTACTGAGTCGCCCTCGTTTATCTTTGGGATGCGATTTGGCCCAGGTCCGAAATAGAACCAGTGCATTACCGAATCTGTAAGGACTATTGTATCTTGCGGAGTGTATATTTCAATTTCTGTAATACCAAATGTTTTAGGTCCTGTTGTTTGTCCAAACACAGGAGTAATAGCAACTGGCAACCAATTTTTTAGAATCTCCTGAGTACGCGCAACTCTTACAAATTTGATTCGACGTTTTACTTCAGTAGTAAATTGTTTCTGGATGGTATCGAGCGACATATTAATGTGAGCTAATATAATCATGCGCCCGGTGATTGTCTTATTTAGCGTTGCTATTGCAATGGTATCCCCAATTTTTATAACATTGACACTTCTTTGTATATTCTCAACTTTTCGCATCCACCGAAGTGGATCAATAGTATCTGTAGTTTTTGTAAACGATGTTTTATCCATACTCATTAAACTTTCATCATCAATAGCCGCCTCATCGGCTGATGAAAATTCAGCGATGGAATCTAATTCTGAAACTTGTTGGGTTAACACATTCTCATCTGTCGCTATCTGAGGAGACGTGTTATCGTCCTTTGAGCAACCTAAAAGCACTATTCCTGCTATCAGAATAATAAAAGTCAAGAGGCATCGATTTGTCTGTTTCATTTGTTGCTCCTACGTTATGAATAAAATTTTAATTATAAACCATCCCGCCGCTCTTTTCCTTGACGCCCGCATGTGATTTAGGATTTTCTTTGTATAGAGCAGCGGGATATTTCCTTTTTAATCTTAATGTTCGTGCCAAAGAAAATATGTTCATTACGTAATGAAATTGCACAATATTATAAAGGGTATTGCGGGAAAATAAGGGGATAGTGCGGGAACGTTCGCCCTCAGGCATTCATCTAATACTGAATGGTATGTTTATGAATTTATTTTAAATTCACTCCGACATGCGGCGTTAATAATCTCAGTGAGATAATAATGATACTTCTGGGGTAAATTTTTATATTTTGATTTAGAAGTTATTGTAACTTGTTCAATTGTTTTTTGTAGATCAACAAGCTCAATTCCGTTGCGCAGATACTCTCGTAATTTCTTCTCAACTTTCTTGTTAATTATTGGATCTTCTATCTGGGATATTATCATAACAGCTTTAGAAAAATTCCATTGACATTCATAGAATGTCTTAAAACAATAACCTCTAAAATATTCAGCAACCGTTCCACGATTTAATCCACCGAGGTCATCCGCTGTTTCTGAAATCGAGTTTCTTGAGAATTTTTTCTCGCGTAATAGTGATATGATTTTTTTTTCAAGATCGACTAAAGTTTTTTCACCCTGAGTAATCTCTACGGAAACATCCTTCATTCGCACTATTGAGCGTTCCTCAGCTTTTGCTAAGAGTGCTGCACGCTTGATGACACTTTGCAGCTCTCTGATATTACCTTTCCAAGCGTATTGCTTTAATATTTCTATAACGCTCTTGCTGCACTTTATTACCTTATCCTCCTGGTTCATAAAATGCTCAGCTAAGATTGGGATATCTTCAATTCTTTCACGAAGAGGCGGCAGATCCACCTCAAGTACCTTTAGCCGATAGTAAAGATCCTCACGGAATCTTTTTTCATCAACAGCTTGCTGAAGATTTTTATTCGTTGCAGCAATTACCCGCACATCTACTTTCTTCGTCTGCGTTCCACCGACACGTTCAAGTGTTCCATCTTGCAGCACACGGAGAAGTTTCACCTGAAAATTTTCGCTCGTTTCACCAATTTCATCCAGGAATATTGTTCCACCATCCGCCATTTCAAACCGACCCGCTTTTTCTTTGACCGCCCCAGTAAATGCGCCCCGCTCATGTCCGAAAAGCTCACTTTCTAACAGCCCCTCCGCTAATGCACCACAATTCACAGCGATAAACGGTTTTTGCTTTCGGCGCGAGTTTTCATGAAGCGCGCGTGCAACCAATTCTTTTCCTGTTCCGCTTTCACCATAAATAAGCACCGCCGCATTGTTGTCTGCAATCTTTTTGATAAATGATACAATTCCTTCCATTGGTCCATTATTTCCATAAACGATTCCACAGAATTCTTTGCACGGTTTCTTCACAAATTCGCTGGAAATACTCGCAGGTTGTAAATCTTCTGCCAATTCTTTTAACTGACTCACCTCTGTTTTGTACTTCGTTATTTCTTCCTGTAACTGCGTTCGACGCTTTTCGGCATCGCTACGTTGTAGCGATTGAAATTCTTTTTCTAACTTAACTAATTGCATTTCTTTTGACTGAAGAAGCGATGTGGTTTTCTCTTTTTCTCTTGCAAGAAAATCAATGTGACCACGAATTAATTTGTGTTTGTATATTAACATTGAAACAGTAACAAGAAAAATTGTGCTTATCGGCGCCGCTACCGGAAGTACGTAAGAATAATTCGAGAAAAAAACAAACGAAATAAGAATGAGCATTATTACAAGCATAATTAATCCAATCCATCCATATACTTCCCGCTTAATCCCCATTAAAAAAGTACATATAATACCGCAGAGCAGAATAATTATCAGATTGATCGGTTCCGGACTATATCTTAGAAAGTTGTTATGAAGGAGGTTGTGAAGAAAAAATGCATGTACGCCTATCACGGGAAACTCATCGTTGAACGGGGTTTCAATAAATTTACTTCTACCCTCTGCAATTATTCCTACCAGTACGATTTTCCCGCGGAATTGGTCAAGCAAATCAGCATATACTGTGTTGGTTTTTATCCTATCGTACATCTTTAGGAAATTCACAACAGATATCATCTTTAGATCGGTAATCCCGCCCACAAAATTGATAGAGGCAACCATGTTATTGTTAACCGGAATATGATGTGTGGCTTCCCGAACATTAATTTTTACGTCACCAGAAGAAATTATTACATCCGATTTGGGGGATCTATCATTAACGCGAAAAATTTCTATCGCAAATGCAGGAAAAAGTGTTTGCCCGTTTTGTATAAAAAGTGGAATTCTCGTATCGCCAATAAGATGCGTGTGTCCTATTGCGTTTACGTTTTTCAACATATTCTCAAATGGAAGCTCCGGCTGATGTCCTTGCATTACATTTATACCTTGTGGCTTCTTATAAAGGAAACGGTCGGGAATTACAGATATCGTATCTCGTGATTGATATTCTGAAAGCTCTCTAAAATAACCGCTTATGACAACATTATTCGCTTTCTCAACAACTGCGGCAAGCAGATTATCATATTCTTGAAATTCTCGCTTAGACTCTGTTAAAGCTATATCAAAACCTATAACACCAACATCGAGATCGCGCAATGCATCAATTAACAATGCATAGTAACTTCTTTTTAGTGGTAAGCCCCCCAATGATGCAATATCGTCGTTATCCAAATAAAGGATTACTATCGAGGTATCAACGGACTTCGTTCCTCGTAGTTGATATTCGATTGAGAGAATGCTACGGTCAATGTTCTCGAAAACGGCTGGAAAAAGTAAAGAGCTGAAAATAATAATTATGGTTACACAGATACCGAGAATAAATTGTTTAAAATTTATTTGCATCATTGAGCTTGTTCAACGCTGAGAAAGACTTTGTTTACGCAACCATAGTTCGGGATCGAGTTTTTCCCGATCTTTATAAATTTCAAAATGAAGAACCGAACCGGAAATTGAATCACCGCTTTTACCAAGCCGATTACCTTCGTTCACTTTATCACCCTCATTCACAAATATTTCTGACAGATGAGCATATACAGTTCTGAATCCATTCTTATGATTTACAATAATGAGATTTCCAAAAGACGGCAGCCAATGGATTTTTGATATTTCTCCATCTGCGACTACGTGAACGTCGGTCCCCATCGGAACGACAATATCAATTCCGGTGTTTTGTGTTGTCGTACCTAAGGTTGGGTGTTTTTGCAAACCGAATCGTGAAGCCAATTTCCCATTTGCAACGGGCCAGCGCAATCGTCCACGTTTTGCTGCAAATCCAACACCCGGCTCCACCAATTCATCTTCCTTCTTGGATAGTTTCTCGTGTTTTTTTCTATCCTCCTCGATTAACTTCGTGATGATTTGTTCCAATTCCCTTGCATCCTGTTTTCTCCGCTCAATTTCACGTTGATAATTTTTTTTGTTTTTTCTTATGTCAGCTAAAAGTTTTTTCCTTTCCTTTAATTTACCGGTTAGCCGTTTTTCTTCTTTCTGTTTTTCATCAATCAGAAGCCGCTGCTCAGCCAATTGCTTCTGCAAAAGGATGTTTTGTTCCTCATAGCTGCTTCGCTTTGTGTCAATTTTATTCAAATCTTCTTTACGTTGGCTCGAAAACCTTTTAAGATATTCCGACCGCACTAAAAGTTGATTGAATGATTTCGCCGCGAGCAGTAATTCAAGGTCATAAGTGCGCCCATTTTTGTATATCGTCGTTACATAATTCGCATAATGATTTTTTAGATACCTGAGCTGTCCCCCCAATTCATTGATTGTTCGTTTTGTTTCATCAATATCTTTTTTCAGTGTTGTTTCGCGCTCGTGGAGATTCTTAATAAGCTTCTTTATTAATACGCTCTGCCGATCATAGATTGTTAACAGATCAAGTGTCGCACGCTCTTTCTTTTCACTCTCATTAATTTTTTTATCATAAGTCTCAATCTCTTTTCTCAGTTTCTCAAGCTGCGATTGTTTCTTCTTGATGTCATCGATTGGTGAATATGAGAATAGACTCAAATGTTGAAAAATTAATAAAAGTATAACAATACAGTTTAATGAGACCGTGTTCAACGTTGCACTACCTTTGCCTGTGGCGGGACGGTGAAGGAACATGTTACCGGTTCGTTGAAGGTAATCTCATCATATACAATAGTAATGCTGCGATTTTCCGCTTGCGATACGATTCGAATGAGATAAGGTGCGGCAATATCTTCGTCATATTCAATTTCCGAAACACCGGCGTTTATTTTTTCGTTTCCATCAAAATCAAGTGTGCGGTAAGACGAAACTACAAAGGCATCTCCGTCAATCGAATATTCTGTCGTTTTTTCAGGAGAATGATATTGGAGAAGATACCGACCGTTCTCCACAGCAAATTTTACTAAAGTATCTCGTACATCTAATTTTGGAAACTCCCCGACAAGTGCGTTGATTATATCGTGGGCATCCATCTGTATGGGTAGAAAAGAACGCAACCTGTCGCCTGTCGGATCTCCCATTATCACTGTGTTATCCATCCTGTTATAGAAAATAAACTTACTCTGAGAGAGTGTAAAAGTTCCTACCCGAATACCAAATGGACCTTTTAAGTCGATACGAAGTGAATCCGGTTTAACCAATTCCATTGTAAAAGAACCCACGTTTGATCCGTCGGGTTCTTCAATTGTGATTGTTCCTTTTGCTTTCGCCGTCATGATTCGGTTATTGCGCTCTTCTACGTTAAATAATACTTCGTTGTAGGACAGGGTACGTTCATTTATTACCCTTTTTGACGGGGCGCATCCAAAAAGTCCCGTTAAAACAATAATAAACAAAGCTGCCCAACATCGACTCACGGACTGCCTCTTTGAATTTTTTCTTTTAGTGACTGATTGTTCGGATCTAAATCTAATGCTTTCTGCCAATATTCTAACGCTTTAGATTTTTCCGACAACTTAAAGTAAATATCTCCGAGATGATCATGAATGACGGTACTTTTAGAACCTAATTCAACCGCCTTACGAACCCATCGTTCTGCTTCTTTGTAGTCGCCGAGCTGATAATAAATCCAGCCATAAGTATCGAGATACGATTGATTTTCGGGCTGTTGTGCAAGTGCTTCTTTCGACATTTTCATTGCACGCTCAAGTTGAAGTCCACGCTCGCATAAACTATATCCGTAATTATTTAAAAGCAGATGATTCCGGGGATCAAGTTGCAAGGCACGCTCATAGATGCTATCAGAATCTTCAAATCGTTTCAGCTCATCATAAACAAGTCCTAATGCGCTCATCGCATCGATACTTTTCTCATTAAGCTGCAGCGCCTTTTCTAATACCGATGCTGCATCGGTTGGCTTGTGCAGCCGCTGATACGAGATTCCTAAAAGAAAATAGATTCGGAATTCTTCCGATATAAATTTTTTTCCCTCATTCAATATATTGATTGCATCCTCAAACTGATTACGGTCGTAATAGATCGATGCAACCCCCGTCCATCCATCTGCATTCCATTTTGCAAGCTCTATAACTTTAAAATAATTAATTAGTGCGATCGAATCGTTTCTCATTATATTGTTGATTGCACCAAGAAACCAAAATGGTCGCCAATCGGCTGGATAATTAGACTTAATTTTCTCAAATAAGTGGATTGCAAGTGGCGCAACAGCTGAATCTTTCTGGATAAATGAGACAAATATCTGCCCAAATCGAATCAGCTCGTCAGCTGAAAGTGTATCTTTCTTCATAACATATTCCAGCTGTTCAGTAGCGCTTTCATAATCTTGCTTTATAAGATAGGCATGTGCTATGGCTGCCCTAAGCTCTAAATTCTCAGGACGGCGCTCTGTAAGTTCGTTATAAATAGTAATTGCTGCATCGACACTATCTTGCCGAAGATAAATATCGCCAAGTGCTTTTGCAATTTCAAAGTTGCCCGGATCAAGTAAGAGCATTTGCCTAAGCGCTTCAGTCGCTTTATCATATTTCCCTGTCGAGCTGTAAATCTGTGCCATTTGGTAATAAGCATCTTCGTCCGGACCGAAACGATCAACAATCTCTTTAAAAATCTCAATCGCCTTCGCCGGGTTCCGCATCATATGTAACCGGGCGAGCGTATGCCATCCTTCGCGGTGCTGTGGATCAAGCTTAATTACTTTCTCATACTCTTTCATCGCATTTTCAAGATCAAGAGCATTTAAATATATTTCTGCTAATGTCTGTTGGTATATGCGGTTCTTTGGATTTAGTGTAACCGCTTCACTTCCCATTTGAATTGCAAGATCATGTTTTCCAAGTATCGCATAATCTTTAGCAATGGCATAGTAGATTGCAGGATCTTTCATGTATTTTAATGCATCCTGATACTCAAGAATTGCCTTTGCATAATCACCTTTCTGATCGAGGATCGAACCTTGAAGAAAATGTTCAAGCGCCGCATTACGATTCTCGTCGGGAATCGTGGGCTTAGTACTTGAACAACCCACAAAGAAAATAATCATTGATAATATTAATAACCTGCCATTCATTCAATATCTTTCATATTATAAAAAAATATAGTAATTTAAGTGAGTATTCACAAACACTTTGACTTTCGGAAACAATTTCGATACATTAATCCGAGTAAAGAAATTAAGCAAACAACACTAAAGAGGAATAATATGATAAACTACATAAAAATCATTTTCACCCTAATTATAGCGGCAATCTGTCTTTTTTATGCGGGGTGCGGTAGTTCTGAAGAAATTGAAAAGGAAAGCACATCTCCACAACCAGGCGCAACCGAGGCAATGCAAAAAGAATTGAGCGATTTAAAAATAGAACATGAAGCGCTCAAAAAACAGGTTGTACAGGTTGAACAAGAGAAACGCAACGCTACCGCCCGTGCAGCCGAATTAGAAACACAGATCGCTGAGTTGAAAGAAAAAATAAGCACCCCTCGCTTACCCGCAAAACCAGCAATCACAGATGCACGCGAGAGTTACAAATCGGCGCTTCGCCTTTTCCACGATAGAAAATACTCAGAAGCTTCCACAACATTTCAATCGCTTTTAGAATCCGATATACCAATCGAGCTTCAGGATAATTGTTACTATTGGTTGGGAGAATGTAATTTTGGTTTGAAAAATTATGTTGAGGCGATAAAACAATTCGAGAAAGTATTTTCTTTCAAGATATCTGAAAAGAAAGACGAGTCACAGGTAATGATTGCGAATAGTTATCTGGCAATGGGGAACAAAGTAAAAGCCAAAGAAGAATACGAAGTTTTACTTAAGAAATTTCCCGCCAGTCCGTATGTGAAAAAAGTAAAAGAAAAACTTCCAAAACTGTAAAATAATATGTAGGCGGATTTCTTTTCTTTACCGGGACAATAGGGGATCAATCATGCGTCTGAAATTAAAATTGGAGCCAAAACTTCGAAATACCGAAATACCGCTAAGTTATAATTATTTTCTTTCTTCTGCGATCTATTATTGGATCGAACAATCATCTCCGACATATTCGAAATTCTTACACGAACATGGTTTTTCTGTCGATGGAAATACTCGACAATTCAAACATTTCTGCTTTTCTAATCTTAATATACCCCGGCGGAATATAACAAA
The DNA here is from genome assembly GCA_030019075.1 of Bacteroidota bacterium. GTDB lineage: Bacteria > Bacteroidota > Ignavibacteria > UBA10030 > SZUA-254 > JASEHD01. The sequence goes on along the minus strand of JASEHD010000060.1, from coordinate 9,878 downwards.
TTCGAGACTTGTGGTTTTATCTGCTCAAATCGAGTGGTACATCGGGATGCCGGTTGAAGAAACATTAAAACATCTTGTAATTGGTATTTTTGAGAAGCAAGAATTTTACATTGAAAGAGAAGAGAATATTTTTACAATTGCCCAAGTAGAAGCACTACCAGAGCCGGAATTCGTTAAGACAATGAAGTTCCAGATGCTCTCACCACTTACAATTTCTATACCCGAAGAACGAAACGGGAAAATTCTTCCACATTACCTTCGGCCGGACGATGAAAGATTAAGTGAAGCCATCAAGAAAAACATTCTGAACAAATATCATTCGCTGAATGGCAACCTTCCCGAAAATACAAATTTCGATTGTTCGTTAGATGAAAAGTTCATTCATGATCGTGGCGGACCTGAGAGGATTAGCAAACTAATCACAATAAAAGAGGGACATAAAGAAGAAACAAGGGTACGTGGCTTTATGTGCCCGATAACTATTGAAGGAAATCCTAAATTGATAAAACTTGCCTACGAGAGCGGGCTTGGTGAAAAAGGAAGCTTGGGATTTGGCATGATTGAAGTAATAAAATGACAAATTACAAATAGCAAATAACACATCAGATTAATAAAAAGGAATATTATGGAAGCAAATAACAAAGCAGCGCAACCGATAATCGGTGAATATAAAGATAAGCCGGTTATTAGGATACCAGTCGTTGACAATCCATCGCCGGATAATGCGTGGCACTGGTTCACGTTTGGAAAAAGCAAAGCGAAAGCTATTGTCAAGTTTTATGACGCCATTAAGAAGTTTACGGAAGATTAAAAAGAATAGCAAACAACAAAATTGTAGGTCGATTTAGTTATTCACTGATGTTACGCATATCATGGTTTGTGGGGGTTAATAGCCCCGAACTCCCGCCTGCTGCGGGCAGGTCAGTTCGGGGAAATATAAAAAAAACCACGAGGTTTTTAATCCCCACGATACCCGCCTGCCGTCGGGCAGGAATCGTGGGGCTATTGTGCGTAACATCAGTTATTCAACTAAATTTAATGGTTTATAAATGATTGTTTGTTTATATTAATCGTAAAATAGAGAAAGAAAAATGAGAGTTAAATGGACATATCCCCAGTTAGTAATGTTTCCGTCGAGATTCAAAAAATTTCTCTGGGAACATCCGAACTATAAAGCCCCGCTTGAGAAACTCATTTATCGAATATTTACCTACGGTAATTTCACCGACCTTCAATGGCTTTACAAGAAATATCCGAATGAGGCGTTCTCTCTCTCAAAAAAATACAGTGATATAAAGCGTGGTGTAAAATTTTGGATGGAGTATTGGTATGGACAAAGAATATAACTCCCTGCTTAAACTTGCTAAAGAAGTTCAGAAGCAGTTCACACATTTTTATTTGGCTGGTGGAACCGCTTTGATGTGAAAGCTGAAGAACGAAAGGGAGATAACATTGGTTTTTTCATTAAAGATATGAAGGTTTCGTTCGTTTTCTATCCATTTAAGAATATCAAACCGCTGGAAATTTTTAAAGGTATTATGATAGCTTCCGACTATGATATTTTCCTGAACAAAATCTATGTTGCTGGAAAACGAGTTGACCCGAAGGATCCTTTCGATGCCGCCTTCTTATTAAAGAAGTACGAATGGGAAAAACCAAAGATAAAAAGAGATTTCGAGAAAAAATTTCCAGATCAAAGTTACGAAATATACCTTTTTGCTGGAACTGATAAAATGAGTTATTTTGAATGGACGGGAAACCCGTTTGTGGATAAAAAAATAACAATATAACAAAATAGAAAGATGAAATAATGGAAAGATGAAGATATTGTAGGTCGATTAGTTTAATCGACCAAACAATCGTTCACATATAGGTTAAATTTCTAAAGCAATGCGAGTATATTAGACCCATTGTTTAATACGTTGCTTATTGTCTAAAAGGATTGATAGCAGATGAGAGATTATAAATGGAAAAGGAAAAATAAATATGAGTTGTTTTAATTGGACAGGAAATCCGTTTGTTGATACAGGACTAGCTGTATTGGTTGCTAAAACCGGAAAACGATCTTTGTCCGAAGTAACAGAAGAGGATTTTAAAAAAGTATTCAGTGATATTGCGTGGCTCGGTAATGTAAACCGAAAACTAAAAGCTTACAGTCTAGTAATTGGTACAAATGGAGTGCTAACACAACCGGGTTTTGGAAAAGAAACGCTTGAAAAGAGTTTGATTAAACAAGTTCTCAATATGGCATTTTTTGAATATACTGGAAATAAATTTTCAGGCATGGAAGGATGTATAGCCGCTGTACATTATTCAAAGAAGAATTCATTGAAGGAGATTACGGTAGAAGATTTCAAAAACCTTTTTGATGATGAGCGATGGGAAAATATTTCGAGCGAAGTATTACGGAATTATAGTCTAGAAGATAAATTGACACAGTATGAAATTGCAAAAAAGAAGAAAGGTAAAAATCTACCCGAAGAGGTTAACAATAAGATCAATCAGCATAGGGAAATGGAAGAAAAATTAAAAAGGAGCCTTAAGGAAACGAAAGAGGAGAATGAAATACAGAAAAGAAGATTACAGGCACCTTTAGATTGGCAACTATCGCAATACAAGATTTTCGTTGAAACACTATTAGAAGACGTTTTAACTTCGAAGTATGCGTCTAATCAACTTTGTGAAATTACAGCATTGCCTGCTACCACTGCCCTGAAGGAGGTTTCAACACGGATGCTTAACAAACTTGAATTGACAGAATCTGAAAAAAGAAAAATGAAAGGAAAAGAATATCAAATAGGACGTGAATGGTTTCCCCTCGCAGGAAGTTTGGGAAATGATGCTCAAGCACTACCAGCGGGGAGCAGAAGTCCTCATATTAGCTCACTTGCCGTACTCATGGCACAGCTTCTTCCGTTGGGTGTACTTGCGATTTCGAGAAACGTCAATGGTAAAATGAAGTCGTACTTAGTCTGTTTGCAGTTTAATGTTCCTGAAGTAAATGTCCTGATCGTGAAAAGTATATACGACAAGGTCATTGCTAGAGTCGATTTTGCAAGCGAGAAGAATAAATTAAAAACAATAGGAACGGAAAAAGGATCCAAGTCGGTGGCATTGTTTCTCCTTGATAAGTTCCGTGAATTAAAAGATGCACAAGAATTTCATAAGATAAACAATTTACACCTGAATGTATGGATGTTTTCTAACTTTGGCACCGGTGCTGATTGTGATTACTTTGAAGTCCCAAATCCTTCACTCAGATTTCTCCAAGCCGCAGCGCAAAATTATTTTGATGAATTAAAAGGTATGCTGATAAGAGAGATCCAAACAAAGAATAGATACTCTTTATTGGATGCGATTGAGCGAAAAGCTGACTACGAACCACTCTATCCTTATCGTGGAAGTAAAGATATTTCTGTTGATATGAAACGAAGAATTGGCAGAGTTCTTAACATCGAAGTTGAGGAAGATGAATCTAAGAATTTGTTAGAACCAGAGGTTGAGGGGGTAATACTATCAAAGGAGGAGAGGAAGAAGAAGCCCAAGAAAAAGAGTTACATCGAATTATTGGAAAAGACAGCGAAGTCTTCAAAGCGGAACGAAAAGCTGGTACAGGAAATCCAACATATTATTACCGAAATAGAAGAAGTGCAAAGTCGTCCGGCAAGTAAGGGACTATTCAGTTTTTATCAAACTAAGGTTGTTGGCGTGAATCCCAATGCACTTATCATGGCAGAAAGGATTGCATTATATCTCGAACAGAATCTAACTGGTGATAAGAGTGAGAAATTGCTGTCTGAGATGAGGAAAAACGATTTTAAGAAAATTCCATTGATACGGGAACACATGGTTGATATGGCGATGAGTGGTAAGCTTACTCTTGACGAATATACATGTTTATTTACAATGGAATCTAAAATGCCTCTGAGAGTTTCTGGCAAAGGTTGGAAATATATTTGGTTTTACTTGAATCATGAGAATTTAGTCGATGGTCAAACAAACTTAAACGGAGAAGAAAATATGTTCACACATCCTAAAATAAAATCTTTTGCAAATGATTATTTCCACTACTTCATGCAAAAGCAAAAAGGTAGTTTACGAAAGTTCGAACTATATGTATTAGAGCCGTTTGATAAAGGGCAGGTTAACTCCCGAACAATGCAAGAATGGTTTTGTGATCTTGCCAAAGTCAAAGATACTTATACTTGTGAAGAGTGGGATGATTTGTGCAAAGATGAAAATGGCAACGATGCTATCTACGAAGTGCGTTTTCAAATGAGGTTACATTTTACCAATCTATATCGAGAATACAAAAATAAACATTCACAATAAAATAATTAAGGAGATTACATTATGTCAAACACTAAACCATTAACACACGTTGTTGGCACTTTTCTGATTTCCGGTAAAGGTGCATTTCTTAACAGTCCGGGAACAGTAGATGGAGTGACTGTTCCCAAAACATACTATACGCTTGATGAAAGGGGAAAACAGACGAAGATACCGTACGTTTCTGCACAAGCGTGGAAAAGATGGCTTCGAGAAACATATAAAGAAGAAAATCCCAATGAACCAAAATCTATTATTAAGGTTTTGCAGGTTGATGAAAGGAAACATACCCCAAGCAAAATTGGAACGGATATGGACCCAATCATTTTTGCCGAAGATGATATTTTTGGATATATGAAGACGTTGAAAAAACAGGAGGAAGAATCGGAAGATGAAACTGAAAAGGTTGAAGAGAAAGCTAATGTAAATAATGATGATATAACAGCTAAACCGGTTATTCGCACTTCTCCATTTCAAGCCTCAATTTTAACTTCTATCAGAAAAATATCGGCAAGGACTGAAGATATTGGTTGGGTGCGACCCGGAGGGGCATCAGATGATATAATTGATAAAAATATTGAATATACTACCGATTCTTTGGGGTATACTACTGAATTTTATGATACGCATTTACAGGGCATTTTTGGATTGGCGTACCATCGATTAGGAGTATTCCGCAACGAGGGCGACAGAATTGAATTAGACATAACACTTGAAAAACAATATTTGAAAGAAAAGAAAATAGAAAAATTACCCGATGTAGGTACAAGACGTATCTATAAGCTTGTTGATAATCATAGAAAAGATCGTGCAACCAAGATTCTTAAAGCGTTATCTGTAATGCGAGGTGGTGCAAAACAAACCGCATTTGCAGATCCTGTTCACCCTCAAATAATATTACTCGCTGGATTGAGTTGTGGAAATCTAATATTCAACAACCTTTTCAAAGACACAGTAGAAGGACCAGAAATAAACATTACAGCACTTAATGAAATTATAAAAGATTTCAGTGATCGAGTGGTGTCTACCGTTTACATAGGGATTCGCGCTGGCTATTTGAATTCTGCGAATGAGGAAGAATTGAAAGGGAAAACAGATTGGGTAAAGACGGTTAAGGTTGTAACACCTATCGAAGCGGTTAATCAATTTGTGAATGAACTACCTGAGTGAAATTATGGAAGACAAAATAAAATTGTTGAATATCAAGATTAGGGGATGGACAGCAACCTTCCGTCTTCCTTTTCTCTACTCTGGTACAGGTTTGACTTCACCTGTTCCGCCATATAGCACTATTCTTGGAATGATCGGTAACATAGCCGCAAGAGAGATATACCCCAAAGACGTTGGGAGAATGGGATATATTTTCAGAAGCGATGGTATGGCTATGGATTTGGAAAGAACCGTTAGATTCAATGTAAAAAATGGGCGCTTCGAACCAAATCCCGAGAAGAAAAGATATGGAATTGTAAATCGTCAGTTCCATGTTAATCCATTGCTCGATTTGTACATAGAGAACATTGACCTTGCAGAAGTTTTTGAGAACCCGAAAAATCCACCAGCACTTGGCAGGTCACAAGATCTCTGTTGGATAGAAACAATGAAAGATGGAGAAAATACCGGCAGAAACTATTGCATCGTTGAAGTTTTACCTGTGAAGGAAGCTGCAATAAGTGGTACTCTCGTACCATTTCCACAAGAAGGAGCAGGCGGCATTATTATTCTTTTACCTGAGTGGTTTGATAACTCAAAACTGGGGATCACAAGAACTATGAAAAAGATGGGAAGATTTCAGGCAATCAGATATGATGAAAAAGCTCCGATACTCAAAGCCAAAAGAGAAAACACATTCTATTCAATCGTCGGAACAAATAAGAATATTTACTTGCACAGTTTTGAAGAATGAGTATCGATGAACTATGGGCGAAGAGCCCAAGAGGAAAAGATAAACAAGGTGAATCTCTGCTTGAGCATACTATACGTACGACACAGATTTCCCAAGTGATTAGCAAGCAACTTCCTTTTTCAGAATTAGAAACAACGGAAATCAGTCGAGCGTTATTCTTAAGTTGTGCTCTTCACGATGTGGGGAAGATCGCAAAAGGATTTCAGGAATCTCTTAGACCCAAAGGCTCAACCTGGGGTAAAAGACATGAAATCCTTTCCACAACAATTGTTGCACAGATTTGCCCTGATTTAGAAATTGACCTGTTGTTTTCAATATTGACTCATCACAAAAGCATTCCCGCTAATGATGAAACGAGTGAAAGATGTCTACCTTGGGAACAATTGCCATTTGGGCAAAACACTATCTGGTTTCAGATGCTTGAGAATCTACATTCTAATCGTGATCTTTTAGTAAAATTCTTAGGACGGTTGAATTATGATTTGAAACTCCAATTAGATCTAACAAAACTGAACGACGATTTTAATAAAAAAGGAATCGGGTTTTCTAGATTTTGGCTAAATAGAATATACCAACGGGAACAAGCACAAAGGGAAGAACGAAATCTGCGGAGGATCAGTTTATTACGAGGTCTTTTAATATCAAGTGATCATTTAGCTTCTGCAGGTAAAGAGTATATACCCAATATTCCCGTATTATCTAAACATACTTCCACTGTTCGGGAAAAGGAACTTAGGGGGAATGAGATACTCCCATTTCAGGAGCTGTGTGGTAAGATTAACGGATCAGGAATTCTTAAAGCTCCAACTGGTTCTGGAAAAACGCTTGCTATGCTTTTATGGGCTGCAAATAATCAGACGAGAAACGGAAGACTATTCTATACATTGCCGTATACTGCAAGTATTAATGCGATGTACAAGCGGTTAATTCAAATGTTCCCAGATAAAACTGTCGGAGTTTTGCACCATAAGAATGCAGCATTTCTTTTCCAATTATACGAAAACGAACACAGTGCAAATGCTGGCTCGTATGCAAAAAGCCTCTCCGATTTAGCAAGAGAATTGTATTTTCCCGTCAAAGTTCTTACTCCCCACCAAATATTAAGAGTTGCTTTACGGGGTAAGGGATGGGAATTAGGATTGGCTGAATTTCCCAATGCTTGCTTTGTCTTTGATGAGATTCACGCTTATGATCCTCTCATTGTCGGTTTGATTATCGCATCGGCAAAGTGGTTGCAGTCGATTGGAGCGAAGATTCTCTTCGCTTCTGCAACTCTGCCTCAATTTCTGGAAGAAATCCTAAAAGAGGAATTGCAAATTCCTGAAAGTAACGTAATAAAACCTGGTCCTAAAAATGCGAAAGACCGAATCGTTTGCGATAAGAAAAGACACAAAGTTCAGGTGTTACAAGGTTCTCTAATTTCTAACCTCGATAGTATAATCAAAGATATTCAAAATAATCCGATCAAGAAAACACTTATCGTTTGCAATTATGTTGCGACAAGTCAGGATTTATGCAAAAAGTTAGAAGAACATAAAATCCACGACTATATTTTACTTCATGCGCGATTCAATAGTCAAGATCGTAATAACGTTGAAGAGAAAATTACATGTGATAACCCACCACGAATCTTAGTTGCAACACAAGCAGTAGAAGTATCTCTTGATATTGATTATGACTGTTGCTATTCGGAACCTGCACCAATTGATGCCTTGGCGCAACGATTTGGAAGAGTCAATAGAAAAGGTGAACGTTCTCTCGCGCAGGTAACAGTATTTGAACAACAGTCCATAGAAGCATCTCGACCAATCTATGACTCCATTTTGGTTACCGAAACAGTAACTTTATTAAAGAAACAAGAGGTGTTGTCAGAATATGACCTGATCAAAATCCTAAACATGGTATACAAAGATGGTTATAACAACGTTTCACTAAAGGCAAAATACGAACAAGGTAGAGATCACCCGTCAATAAAGAACTTCGACGATAATATAATTGCCGGAACTTACGAAGACTGGGTAGATACGGTCATTGAGAAAACCGATGGACAAATCGAAGTTTTACCATGCAAGTCGGTTGGTGAGAATGGTGAAGAAAAAGATTTGTATGAAGAATTTCGTTCACTACAAAAGAAACATGAATACATAAAAGCAAGAATGCTTCTTGTTCCAATACGTATTATCCAGTTTAAGATTGCAAAAAGAAATGGTACAATTCGATGGGATGATATTATTGGTGAATGGGTGACAACGTTAAAATACTACACACAGCTTGGACTCGATTTGAAGAATCAGTTTGATAATATTATTTAAAGAGATTATGGATAAACCGTTCAAGGAAATATCATCGCTGCGGCAAATCTTTTGCGGTGGCGTGATTCACTGCGATTTCCGCCAGTTACGGATAAAAAGCGGATTATGGGCATTCGCTTATTCACCTGTAGGTCGGACAGACTGTCCGACTTACGGTGCCACGAATTCAGTAGGTTTGACAGACTGTCCGACTTACATCTAATGTCAATAATCACAGTTAATCTATATGTCTAAACAGAAACAATGAAATATCGGATCAATTGGACAGAAAATATTTTTTTTAGTCAGCTCCAAAATAGTGAACGGAAAACCTTTCCGTTCGACATTGTAAATCGGTTAGTTTAACCGATAAAAATGGGGACGGAAAGACTTTGCGTCCTACAAAAAATGAATGAAGAAAAAATATATTACCAACGGCATTTGCCGCATTACCAACCGCCTGATGCAACAATGTTTGTAACATTTCGGCTGCATGGGTCGCTGCCCAAAAAAGTAATTGAACAAATCCGTTTCGAAAAAGAAATGTTTGATAAAGAGATTAAACGGCAGCCAGATGTAAATCAAAGAGAAAGATTACTTAAAGAACATCGTATTTTATATTTTGAAAAGTTTGATAATTTTCTGGATACCAATAAGCATGGACATTTGTGGCTGCGTGATGCACGTGCGGCGTCAATTGTTAAGGAAGCTATTCACTATCGCGATAGAAAGGTTTACGATTTGTTTGCTTACTGTATAATGCCGAATCATGTACATATGGTGTTTTCTATTGAAGGATTCAGCGCAGTAGGTCGGGCAGTCTGCCCGACTTACAGTGCCACAGATTCAGTGGGTCAGACAGACCGTCCGACTTACGGTGCCGCGGATTCAGTGGGTCGGACAGACCGTCCGACTTACGGTGCCACGAATTCAGTAGGTCGGGCAGTCTGCCCGACTTACGGTGCCACGAATTCAGTAGGTCGGGCAGTCTGCCCGACTTACGGTGCCGCGGCTTCAGTGGGTCAGACAGACCGTCCGACCTACATAGTAACCGAAATATTGCGGAAGCTAAAATGGAATACCGCGCTGAAAATCAACAGACTCCTTGGTCGTTCAGGTGCATTCTGGCAGGATGAGAGTTATGATCATGTTGTACGCGCCGGGAAAGAGTTAGAGAGAATCATATGGTATATATTAAATAATCCTGTGAAGGCAGGTTTTGTTAAATCGTGGGAACAGTGGCAATGGACATACGTAAAACCGGGGCTATTGTAAGTCGACCAGACTGGTCGACCTACAAAATTACCGGAACGCATATAAACTATTATTACGTTTGTAAACGCAAGCTCTGGCTA
>JASEHD010000005.1 GCA_030019075.1 Bacteroidota bacterium | reverse complement strand
CAAATCTTAGCCGACGGAAAACCAGAAGAAATCAAACACCTGAAAATGTACATGTTGAGTTGAAGGTGTTTGATGTTTTAGGTCGGGAAGTCGCAACTCTTGTGAACGAAGTGCAAGAAGCAGGATACAAGTCGGTGAGTTTTGACGCTGGAGATTTACCCAGCGGTATTTCCTCCAAAGGCGGATACGCCTCTGGCGTATATTTCTATCGACTGAAAGCAGGCAGCATTATTGAGATGAAAAAGGCGTTGCTGTTGAGATAATATTTTCAATGGATGCAAGTGGGAAACGCCAATTAGAACTCCGACTTTCAACTTTGATAGATGCTTGGAAAAAAGTCGGAGTTCTTTTCTTTGAATCTTGGAACATCAGTCATCCGTTGCCATCACTCCGACATTCCAACATTCCAAACTTCTTATCTTCTTAACTTCTCGACCTTCCATCACTCTCGACGAGTCGAGTCATCGACCACCCATCCAATAATCCACTCATTTTTCACTTTCCTATCTTTTGCCTCTCACTCATTTTTTTTGTACTTTGAGCCAATTCGATTAATATAATTGAGATTCTGAATGAAATATATACTATCTTGGCTCTGGAATATCAAGTTACACAATAAAATATTGCTTGGACTTTTACTCGGTGCATTGTTTGGCGCTCTGCTAAATGTGAGCAAGTATGAGATAATGCTTCAATACACAGTTGATGGGAAAGAAAAAACAGAAAGAATAGAAAATTGGGAAAAAATTGAAATTATTGAGATTCAAGACCGAACCGTAATACGAACATTTGGGAAGGATGACCAACTAAAACTCTTAAATTATTTCCAAAGTTTAAGTAAGGCGGATAAGTCGAAGCTTGTTTTTATTGTTACGCTAAAATTAGCAGATGATTCAGCTAAAGTAAGAGTCCAGGAATTTCATGATGTAAATAAGATTGAGAAAATCAAAACAATTCCTCTTTACATCAAACCAATCGGGACACTCTTCATCCGACTTTTAACATTCATCGCCATTCCGCTTGTTCTCGCTTCGTTAATTGTAGGTGCATCGAGTTTAGGAAACATTCGCACAGTAGGAAAAATCGGTGCCAAGATGATACTGTTTTACTTTTGTCTCATCGCAATAGCCATCACAATCGGATTGACACTTGCAAATACGATTAGACCGGGAGAAAAATTATCAACTGAAGCAAGGGAGAAGCTGCTCGTGGAATTCTCTCCTAACATTCAAGCTAAAATTGCTGAAAGCGTCGAGCTGAATGTCATCAACACGATTGTGAACATTGTTCCCACAAATCCAATCGCAGCTATGGCAAATGCGGAGATGCTGCAAATCGTTTTCTTTGCATTGATTGTAGGTATAACATTGACGATGATCAGGAAAGAAAAATCTGAACCGGTTATACGCTTCTTCGATGGTTTTAGCGACATGATGATTCGCATGGTGGAGATAATTATGAAGCTGGCGCCCCTGGGTGTGTTTGCGCTAATCGCGGCAACAGTAAGCGAGTTTGGATTCGATATCTTACAAACATTATTCTGGTATGCCCTCACGCTCATCATCGGACTTACTATCCACCAGTTTATCATTCTTGGTTCGGTTGTAAAAATATTTTCCGGAATGAATCCATTGAAATTCTTCCGTGGGATACGAGACGTCATGCTGATATCATTCACATCAAGCTCGAGTGCAGCCACCTTACCTGTAAACATGAAAGCTTGTGAAGTTAATTTAGGTGTTCCGAAAAAAATAACGAGTTTCGTTCTCCCATTAGGTGCAACTATTAATATGGACGGTACATCTATGTACCAGGCAGTTGCGGCAGTATTTATCGCTCAGGTGTATGGTGTTGAATTGCACCTCTCAGAGCAATTAGTTATTTTATTAACGGCTTTATTAGCATCTATCGGTACGGCACCGGTACCGGGTGTTGGAATTATTATGTTGATTATCGTTTTGAGGTCGGTAAACATCCCTGAAGAAGGAATTGCTCTCATACTTGGAATCGACCGTTTCCTCGACATGTGCCGAACGGTTGTTAATACTTCGGGTGATGCGGCTGTTGCAACATGTATCGCAAAATCAGAAGGAGTTTTGAATAAAGAAGTTGTACAATCTGTGTAATGATTATTGAAATTGGAAATATAAAAATCGGCGGTGGCAAGCCATTTGTGCTTATCGCCGGACCATGTGTGATTGAAGGACGAGAAATAACACTTCGAATTGCTGAGTGTATTCAGAAGATTACAAGAAAGCTTCGGGTTCCTTTTATTTTTAAATCTTCATACAAAAAAGCGAACCGGACCAGTGCTAAATCGTTTTCAAGTTTGGGGATAGATGAAGCACTAAAGATCCTCGAAGAGGTAAAAAAAAATTTCGGAGTCCCGATTCTCACGGATATTCATATTGAGTCTGAAGCATTGTTAGCTGCGAGTGTTGCAGATATACTCCAGATACCCGCTTTCCTTTGCCGGCAAACGGAACTTTTACAAGCGGCAGGAAAAACGGGAAAGATTGTGAACATCAAAAAAGGTCAGTTCATGGCGCCCGAGGATATGAAGCATCAGGCGGTAAAAGTTGAGATGACAGGTAATAAAAAAATCATGCTTACCGAACGCGGTGCAACGTTTGGTTATCATAATCTTATTGTCGATATGCGTTCACTACATATTATGCGGGCGTTAGGGTATCCGGTTATTTTAGATGCAACACACTCGGTGCAATTACCTGGGAGCGCGAAGAAAGAAACAGGAGGGCAGCCAGAATTTATTTTCCCGATTGCGCGCGCAGGTGCTGCAGTCGGAATTGATTGCTTGTTCATTGAAACGCATCCTAATCCAAAGCGTGCCTTGAGCGATGCAGCGAGCCAATTGAAATTAGACTATTTGGAAGAGTTATTGAAACAAGTTAATGTAATAGATAGTATCGTGAAAGAAAAATTTGGCATTTAAACAGGAACCGATTAAAGGATTGAAGAATAAACTCCGACACATTCGAATGGTTGTGATGGATGTTGATGGGGTACTGACCGACGGTTCGATAATTTATAGCTCAGATGGGAAGGAGTTTAAACGATTCCACGTTCATGATGGTTACGGAATCTTTCGTGCGCGTGATAAAGGATTGATGTTTGCAATCATCTCGGGCAGAACATCAAAGGTAACAACTATCCGTGCAAAGCGGTTGGAGATTACAGATGTATTTCAAGGCGATCCCGATAAGGCAGCAGTGTTTGAGAAAATCAAATCAAAATACAAACTCGGTTACCGCGACGTTTGTTTCATCGGTGATGATGAATTTGATTTACCGCTGCTTCACAAAGTTGGTTTCAGTGCAGCCCCACGAGATGCAATCAAGAAAGTCCGCGACGAGGTTGACTACGTTACAAAAGCTGAAGGCGGTCGCGGTGCTGTGAGGGAAATACTGGATTTGATTTTAGAAGCAAAGGAATTGTTGTGATTTATTTAATTTTTAATCTATGTCAGATAAGAAAACAATAATCGAAAAAGGAAAACAAGTCATCCGTATAGAATCGGATGCAATTGCAGATTTAGAGAATCGCATTGATGATAATTTTGCAGCGGCGGTTGAACTAATTTGCAGCTCAAAGGGGCGTGTCGTGATCGCGGGCATGGGTAAATCAGGTATCGTTGCACGAAAAATTGTTGCGACACTTAACTCTACTGGAACCCCGGCGATGTTTCTCCATCCTTCAGATGCTGTACATGGTGATTTCGGGATGGTACGGAAAGAAGATGTAGTAGTTTGTATTTCGAAAAGTGGAAATACTGTAGAGTTAAATCAGCTTCTGCCGCTTTTCAAACGGATAGAAGTTCCGATTATCAGTATGGTAGGAAACATCAACTCGAAACTTGCCCATGAATCGGATATTGTATTGGATATCAGCGTGAAAGAAGAAGCATGTCCGTTCGATCTCGCTCCGACATCTTCGACAACAGCAACACTTGTGATGGGAGATGCTATTGCTATGGCACTGCTCAATAAGCGCAACTTCACAGCAGAAGATTTTGCCATCTATCATCCAGGTGGTAATCTTGGTAAACGACTCTTACTAAAAATCGAAGAGCTGATGGTTACCGGTGATGCAGTTCCAAAGGTAAAGCAGAAAGTTCCGCTTCGCGATGCTATATTAGAGATAACTTCAAAACGACTCGGTGCAACGTGTGTCGTAAATGAACAGAATACGCTTGTTGGAATTATTACAGATGGTGATCTCCGCCGCTCGCTGCAAAAAACAACCGATCTAACTAATCTCACAGCAGAAATGGTGATGACGCATCATCCAAAAACTATTTCAAAGGAAATGTTGGCAGCCGTTGCTTTACAAGAAATGGAAGCACATAAAATAACCCAACTCGTAGTTGTCGATAATAACCATCAGCCAATCGGTATGATTCACCTTCATGAAGTTTTAGAAGCTGGATTTGGAGAAGAGAACAGTAATCAATGAAAAATTCAAAAAATCCGAGTTGCCCTACTATAATTATCATATTGCTCTTTGCTCTTTGCTCTTTGCTCCTTCTCGGATGCGAATCAAAAGTCAAACCTCCTATCTCCTCACTTGGAATTGGGCAGGATGTTCCGACACAAGAAAGCTGGAATGCCGTAATAACATTTACTGATTCTGGTAGAATAACAGCGGTCCTCAGAGCGGGTCATATTGCTGTATTTTCTGAACAGAAAAAGACCCTCATGGATTCAAATATCACGGTAGATTTTTTTGATGAAAATTCCAATCACACATCTACTCTAACTGCAAAAAAAGGGATTGTTCATGATCTTACGCATGATTTAGAAGCACGTGAAAATGTTATCGTCGTAAACGATAGCGGTACAACATTGCGGACAGAAGAACTTTACTGGATGAATAAAACTCAAAAAATTCACACACCTGCATTTGTAGAAATAACATCACCAACCGAGCAAATCCAAGGTCATGGATTGGAATCTGATCAAAGTTTGAAGTATTACACAATCCCAAAGGTGACCGGGAAAGCAAAGACGAATGCAAAGAAATAAGTCTTCAAAATTCAGGTTGGCTGAGTTTCTAACAGCTATTATTTTTACTTATCTAATAAATTCTAACTTTCTGTTCGCTCAAAATGAAAACAACGTTGTAATTCTTGAACACGCCGATAGTTTAATTGGGGATATAATTGATGGTGAAGAAGCCCGGCAGCTTATCGGTAACGTCAAGCTTCGGCATGGTAATACAATCATAACCTGTGATCGCGCTATTCAATTTCGGAAAAGCAATAGAATTTCAATGGAGGGAGTTGTCGAGATACACGATGATACCCTGAGGATGGTAGGTATGCGTGGAATGTATTACGCTAATGAAAGAGTTGCCGAAGCGTTTGAGCGTGTTTTGCTTGAAGATCCGCATACGACTTTGCGTGCAGCGTATGGAAAATATTTTATGAACGATAAAAAAGCATACTTCAACGGTAACGTTGTTGTTGAAGATACGGCATCGGTTTTAACGGCGGATGAATTGACATACTTTCGGGATGAACAAAAATCCATAGCTGATGGAAACGTTAAAATTGTCAATATGAAAAACGGCATCACAATTTTTGGAAATCATTTTGAGGACTACAAAAAAAAGAATTACAGCAAGGTCACTAATAAACCGAAAATCGTTCAGATTGACACAAATTCAATAGGTGAAAAGGACACATTAATCGTTACAGCCGCAGTGCTGGAATCATACAGAGATTCGTTAGAACAACTTATTGCAACAGACAGCGTCAAAATTACACGTGATGGTTTAGCTGCCGAAGCAGGTGTTTGCATTTATTTTACTGATACTGACAGTATTATATTAAAAAAGTCTCCATTCGTTTGGTATGAGACTGGAAAACACGAAGATAATCAGGTTTCAGGTGAATCAATCTTTATCAAACTTAAAAATAGACGGTTGGAAACTGTTTATATTCACGGGAGGGCTGTGGCGATATCACGAGCAGACACTGTTCTGGTAAACAGATTTAATCAAATGACCGGGCAGCAAATGATCCTTCAATTCGTTGATGATAAAATAAATAAAATCACTGTCATTAGTACCGCAACGAGTCTGTATTATCTTTTTGAAGACCGAAAACCAAACGGAATGAACATCACGACCGGCGATCAAATCGAGATTACATTCAGGGATGGAAAAATTGATAAAATCATGGCTATCTCAGGTGTCGAGGGGAAGTACTATCCTGAAAAGATGATCAAAGGTAACGAAAATGATTACAATTTACCTGAATTCAATTGGAGAATAAATCGACCGGAGATAAAATATTAGCTTTCAGCAATTAATATTTTTATCATCAGTTAAGAAATTGTATATTGAGAACAATGAACGTGCAGAAAGAAAATAATTCGACCGATCACCAACCAGATATAAGCGCTGGTCAACCTATTTCAAATGGTAATACACTTCGTTCATACGGATTAGATAAAAAATATAAAAAGCGTTTAGTAGTTAACGATGTAAGTGTTGAGGTTCGACAGGGTGAAGTTGTTGGCTTACTTGGTCCAAACGGTGCAGGCAAAACAACAACATTTTATATGATCGTTGGTATGATAAAACCAACAAACGGGAAAGTATTTTATAATGATGTTGAGATTACAAAGGAGCCGATGTACAAGCGGGCGAGAATGGGAATTGGCTACCTCTCACAAGAAGCATCTGTTTTTAGGAAGCTCACAGTAAAAGATAACATCACAGCGGTGTTGGAGCTAATAGGAATTCCTAAGGGCGAACGTGATGAACGGTGTCAACAATTACTTGAAGATTTTGGTATTACCCATGTTGCAAAGAGTAAAGGTTATATGCTGTCGGGAGGTGAAAGGCGTCGGACTGAGATAGCTCGAGCTCTTGCAACTCAGCCAAAATTTATTCTCCTCGACGAACCATTCGCGGGTATTGATCCAATCGCTGTTGAAGATATCATGAAGATTGTTAGAAATTTAAAAAACCGTGGAATAGGTGTTCTTGTTACCGATCATAATGTCCATGAAACATTGTCAATTACAGATAGATCGTATTTACTCTTCGAGGGAAGAATTATCAAATCGGGTACCGCAGAATATCTTGCCAACGACCCTGATGCGAAGCGTTTGTATTTGGGCGAAAAATTTAAGTTAGACAGGTATGACTAAAAACTAATAACCCCAAAAATCCAGCCGCCAATTACCACAAGCACAAATGTTGTGAACAGCCATCCTAAGATATCCAATATAAAGCCGGCTCGAATCATATCCTTTAGTTTTACATAACCAGTCCCATAAACAAGAGCATTCGGTGGTGTTGCAACAGGTAACATGAAAGCCATTGATGCCGCTACAGCAGCCGCTATCGCGGGTGTTATGGGATTACTACCTGTGCTTATTGCAATCGAGATAATAATCGGTACCATCATGGATGTAACGGCAGTATTAGATGTAACCTCAGTGAGGAAATCAACAAGCAGGATAATGATGACCACAAAAAGGAATATTGACGGAATCCCGAACAAACCAACAAACGATGTGGCAATCCACGAGGCAAGCCCCGTTTTGAACATTCCCTCCGAGAGGGCGATTCCACCTCCAAATAGGATTAATGTTCCCCAGTCAATAATTTTTGTATCACGCCAATGAAGTACAAATGCGTTTTCCCTGAAATTCACAGGGATAATAAACAGGAGTACACCGCAGAACAAACCGATTGTATATTCATCAATCCATTGCAATTGTTCCGCAATAATTGATGGGAGTAGAAAATCCCAGAACGGGTTTGTTATCCACAATATTACTGCAAGGGAAACTACTATGATCGTTCGTTTTTCACCGGGGGATAGTGAGCCAAGTTTATTTTTTTCAGCAATAAGCTGTTCTTTTCCGCCCGGTATACTTTTCACTTCTGGGGGGAAAGTTTTTTTAAGTACATACCAAGCGACCGGAACAAAGAGGCAGACGTAAGGAACACCGAATTTCATCCAGTCTAAAAAAGAAATTTGCCGATATGTGGAGTCGTTCGCAAAAGTCGAATTCAGGATACCGAGTGCAATCCCGTTTGGCGGCGAACCTATAATTGTTCCAACACCTCCAATTGATGCTGCCCATGCGATACCTAACATCATTGCCGTGCCGAAACGAGATTTCCCAGGCTCTGCACCGATCAACGAAATGATACCTATCCCCAATGGAAGCATCATTGCGGCTGTTGCAGTATTTGAAATCCACATCGAGAGAAATGCGGTCATTGCCATGATGCCGAGAAGAATAGTGTGTGAATTACTTGCAATATTTCCTCTTGTAAGAATCCAAAGTGTTAGGCGCCGATCCAATTTCCATTTTTGCATTGCACCAGCGATTAAAAAACCGCCAAGGAATAAAAAAATAACCGGGTTAGCGTAGCTAAGCAGCGTGTTCTTAAAATTGAATTCGTATAGAACGCCACCCTGTGTCCCGATGACTTTCAATAAAGGAAATAAAATAGCAGGTAGCAGAGCGGTTGCCGGAATAGGAATCGCTTCAGTTATCCACCAGATTGCCATGAGCGCCAGTACAGCAAGAACAAGCTGCATAGACCTTGCGACATGAGGTTGAGCGGTAGAGCTGAATTGCTCAAATGTCGGCAATAAAATTATTAGGAAAAATAAAAATAAGCCCGCGATGAAACCGAATAACTTAAGATTCATCTACAATGATCTCTCATTTTATTTGGGATTTGTTTTTATCATTTCATCGGTGGCATGCCGTACTGCGCCCATTCTTCCTTTGCTCAAGGTATTCCTTTGGATCAATATGGGTTCTATTATGTTGAGTGCGCCCCTTTTCCCTTCTCCCGTTTGAGTTTGTATAGCTTGACCTGGACAATGCTGACATCTTCTGAATTTGGATTGTTGTCAAATTCTATCAGATAGATTTTGTTGTGACCAGCCGGCTTAGCTGCAATCGGGCGACATTTCAATTTGGGAAAATTCTGGAGTGCGAAACTAACCATATTGGAAATCTGAATCCAGCCAAGCTTATCTCTGTCATCTGGACTCTTGGCTTCAAGGGGAAGAATATATTCTGTACCATCCCTGTCGATGCCAACATAGAGATCGTCAATCTCAATCTGACCTTCGCCTTCGATCGTAGTTCTGATGTGAGACTGGAGATGAAAGCAAGTAATCTCAGTAAAGATGTCGACAAGGCGATTGTAGCGGATAGATGCGAGCAACGCCTGTTCGTCTTCGGAAGCGTGTTTCTCAACAATTTCAGGAAGAGCGTTAGGAATTTCAATTGCATGCAAGCCTTCTTGGATGTCCACGAAAGGCTTACGCTTGGATTTGAGAAATGAAAAACGACCCTTACCCTTTGGCTTGATGACCCAGCTGCCTTTATCAAGAATAGCTTGCGGAAGATTTGAACGGGAGCGATATGTATAAACAACGTCGGGCGGGTTGCGTAGTGTAATTTTGAGCTTCCTTGCAACGGCTACAAGTTCATCCTTAGTGAAAGCGATTTCGGAGGAACCTTCTTTGAATTTGGAAAAGAATAGATTAGTTATGATTCGATCATAGTCTTTCTGAGGTGCGTTAGATGGCATTTATCGGTTTTCCTTTCACTTGTTACGGAGTATAAGAACATTTTCTTCTATTTGAATCTTAGTGGCGGTGGCAAGCCTCGTTCGCCATAGTTCAATTTCTTCAACTTTGTAGCTAAGACTCTCAGCTATTTCAGCGAGAATTTTGGCGGTGGGAATGTGAGTACGGAAGAATGACATTTGATCGCCTACGACATAAGCAAGACGAGCATCGAGGTCCAACATTGGTTTTAAGCTTTCAAAATGGCGGTACATACCGCCAAAATAGTGTTTGACGATCTTGTGGTAGAGCTTCTCAAAGCCCGATGTTTTCTTCAGATGAATCCGCTTTTCTTCAATTTCTCTAGCTATCCGATTTATGGAATCGAACGACTTTACATTGTCTTGGTCGTTGTCGGCAACGAAGATGTTGCGAGAATTGCTGCGGAGGAGTTGTTCTTTGAGTGTACGCAGACCTTTTTTACTGGAAATCAGTCCGAGGATAACACTTTCAAGCCGAGTTGTGCGTGTATAGTCCTTCTCGTTCGGATATGGTGGAGATGTGATGATAAAGTTTACATCAGCATGATGTGAGGGGAAAAAATCGGAAACACGCCTTGCATCTCCGTGGACGATCTCAGTTCTACCGGCGATTGTTGGTTGTGAATCAAGATCGCATATCATTCGATCCACGAGTTGATAGAAGAAGTCGAGAACGTACGCATCTTTCTTTGGTTTGGTGCTGTAGACTTCCGGACCAAAAGCGACGTTGCCTGCGTGATTAACGACTAGGTTTGCAAGGGCGAGAAGAAACAAGTCCCGAGCTTGCTCGGTTGCGGCTTGCTCAATGCATTCTTTCAGAATGAGTACTCGACGCAATGGCTTCGGACTTATGAAGTCCTTGGGCAAAACAACAAGTTGGTCTTCAGTTAATACTGGCTCGACCGCAAGCGGAGTGCCACGATGCGGCTGAACAAACAGGGAAACATCTTCGGAAAGGCCAAACTTATCCAGAGAAGCAGATGCCGAAGAAATCACCTCTTTGAATGATAGACGTACTTCTGAAGGTGGAGTCTGCCAGTTGGTTTTCACCCGGGAAGCAAAGTAAACAACGGGATTCGCCTCTAAGCCAAGCGAATGAATATTTAATTTTTTGCATTCAACATTAGTGGTTCCAGTGCCACAAAAAGGATCGAGAACAAAGTGCCCAGGAGTTATGCCAAACTTGTAAATATAATGGCGTACAAGGTGGGGTGGATATCCCAAAACAAATTTATACCAGGAATGAAACGATTTGTCGCCCGTCTGGGTTTGATTTCGAACCGAGTTTTCTATTTCCAAAATATTCTGCATAATAAACATAAAATACAAAATCTATCTACGAATCCAAAGATGAATAGGAATACCGCTTTGCGTCACTTCATCGGCGGTATGCCGTACTGCGCCCATTCTTCCTTCGATGGACCATATACACCCGGAACTTTCAATCCTGCCTGACGCATAAGCACAGTCATCTGAGCGCGGTGATGGATTTCGTGTTTAATAAGTGCTGCGAGAGTTCCTGACCGTGTCCACTTCTCTCCGTACATCTCGATTTCCTCTTTGAGCATCGCATCGCTCCATTTCTTTTGTACCTCATCGCCAATAGATTTGGCTGCTTTCTCGTATGCCGTGGCGATTACTGCTGCCGATGTCGGTTCGGGTGTATTCTCGGCAGGTGCGTTGATTGTCAATCCCGCTTTTCCACCCATCTCTCCCAATGTTAATGCGATGTGCCATGCGAGAAAACCAAGCGTTCTGCCTTCGGCGGTCACTTTTTGTGGAAGCGACGTATCGGTGAGAGCTTTAAGGATTTTAAGTGTAGATTCACTCTCGTTCTTCCAGTCGGTGGTGAAATCGTTGATGGTTTTGTACATTTTAATTCTCCTTGATTGTTATAATTATTTCATCATGAGCTTAGAACTTTATGCAGTGTCGTAAGCAATTTCTCTGCCGAAAATGGTTTTGTCAGAGATGCCTGAACTTGAGCACCTAAATTTTTAACGTCGCTGGTTATTAAACCACTTGCTGCAATAATTTTGATATTGGGATTCATCTTCTGCAAGGCGCGAATTGTTACCATACCATCCATTACGGGCATCATGATATCTGAAATAACAACTTTAATTATCTCTCTATTTTGTGCATAAAGTGATATTGCTTCTGTTCCATCGTTTGCAGTCATAACATAATACCCGTTGGCTTCCAGAGTTGATTTTGTGATATCACGAATAGATGCTTCATCATCAACGATGAGAATAAGTTCACCATTTCCTTGAGGCAAGATCGGTTGAAGCAATTCTGCTGAACTGGCTTGATCTTTCATTGAAGCAGGAAAGTAGATTTTAAATGTAGTTCCCTTAGCTACTTCGCTGTACACATTGGTAAATCCACCATGACTTTTCATAATTGCATGAACAGTTGAAAGTCCAAGGCCGGTTCCTTTTCCAATCTCTTTTGTTGTAAAGAACGGTTCAAAAATCTTGTCAAGTATCTTTGGTGGAATTCCCATCCCTGTATCGGAAATTGTTATCATTATGGTGGGTCCAGCTTTTGCCTCAGCATGCATTTTAGAATAATTTTCATCAATAAAAATATTTTCGGCTGTAATTGTCAGTTTACCACCATCAGTCATGGCATCGCGCGCATTAACACATACATTCAATAATACCTGATGAATTTGAGTTGGATCGGCAGATATTGTCCATAAGGTTTTTGGTACTTCCGTCTGTATATCAATCAATCTTGGAAAGGTTTCTTTTATTATTTTAACAATGTCACCAATGATATGTTTTGGTTGTAAAAGAATTCGCTCACCTTCAATACCCCGAGCAAATGCAAGGACTTGTTTAACAATATCTGCTCCACGCTGAGCGCTAGCTTCGAGTGTATCCAGTATGTGCAGGCTTGTTTTATCAGTGGCTTTCTTTTTCAGGATATCAATTGCCATTACAATAGGAGCTAACACATTATTAAGATCGTGAGCAATTCCTCCTGCCAGCGTGCCGATGCTTTCCATACGCTGCGACCGCAAGAATTGTTGTTCGAGTATTTTCTTTTCGGTTACATCGCGGGAGACAACCACAACTTGCGATATTTTACCATCTTTATCTTTAATTATACTTCCCTGTGATTCAATGTGACGAATTCTTCCATCTTTGAGCAAGAAGCGGTACTCTGCGCGTTGGCCAACTCCAGTCTTAACTGTTTCCTGAAAAATTTGTTTTATCCGTTCCCGGTCTTCAGGATGAATTTCTTGAAATGAATCTGTACCGTATAGAGATTTTGGATCACCAAGTATCTCATTATATGATGGGCTTGAATATAATCGTTTTCCGTTGAGATCAAGTACTGCAATTAGATCGGCAACGTTTTCTGAAATTAGACGGAATTGTTCTTCACTTTGCCGAAGTTTATCTTCAGAACGTTTGTGCTCTATTGCTTTTGCCACCTGTGAAGAAACATATTCAAGCATGTGTAAATCTTGTTCATTATAAGCGTGGGGATCAGAATAATGTTGAACAACCATTACTCCGATTGTTTTATTAGCAACAATCAACGGGACTCCGAGCCAAATCGATGAGGGCGCTCCTATAAGTTCGACTTCTCCTTGTTGTCGCAATTTCATATCAGTGGCTTCGTCGCAGAGTAGAGGTCTCCCGGTACGAAGAACATATGCAGTCAATCCTTTTCCAGGGTTAATTGGTGGTGGAGTTATATCAACCTCATCCACAAAATATGGAAAAGTCAGAAGGTCTCGTTCCTCATCATATAATGATATATAGAAATTTTTGGCAGGCATTACTGTGCTAATTATTTGGTGTACAGATTTATAGAGATCATCGAGGGTAAAAGTTTTCTCTGGACTTTGGGAAATTTGGTATATAGCATTTTGTAAAACTTCGTTACGCATCCTTTCAGTAATATTGCGTAAAATACCTTCGTGGGAAATAATGTTCCCTTTTTCGTCCTTTACATAGTGTCCGTGATCTTCAACCCAAATCTCAGATCCATCTATCCGACGCATCCGGAAAACTTCAATCCTTTCTTCTCCTGTATCCAGGAATAAACTATCTCTTTCTGAGGGTGAAAAATAAAGTTCTTTTTTAATGTCAACATTCAGCATATCTTCTTTGCTCGAAAAGCCGAACATTTTCACCATAGCATCATTTACATCCGCAAATTTTCCATCGTGTGTACTTCGATACACACCATCCATCATCCTATCGAATAGTGAGTGGTAACGTTCTTCCGACTCGGCAAGGGCTTTCTCTGCCTGGAAACGTTCAGTCATATCTCTAACCAAAGCTTGAAGAAATATCTTCCCTCCTAATTCAATTCGATTCAATGAAACTTCGGCATCGAAGAGAGACTTATCTTTTCGATTATGTTTCCAATAAAAGCGTTGGGGAATTCCCTCCATTGCAGCTTGAATCACTTTGAGCGCCTTTTTTCTTGAGTCGATACCATCGGGCTGCTGAAATGGACTAAAATCCCATGGGCTATGACCGATGATATCTTCTTTCTTGTCACAGCCAAACATTCTAAGTGTCATATCATTGCATTCTATAAACTTATCCTCGCCCATGATAAAGATAGCGTCGTTTGCACCTTCGAAAAGGATGCGATACCTTTTTTCATTTTCTTGCAATACTATTTCCGCCCGTTTGCGCTCAGTGATATCTCTTGCAATCGCGATTATGGCATCCTTGCCGAGGTAGAAGCCCTTCGTGAGTCGAACATCTTTGGGAAATATTTCGCCATTCTTGCGGATCCCCCACCATTCAAATTGTTGCGGCTCACCTGCAAATGCTCGTTGTATGGTTTCCATAGTTGCATTCAAATCATTTTTCCCGGGAGCTGAGAGGAACTCCGGTATTTTCCCGATAAAGTATTCACGTGGATAACCGTACATTTCAACTGCTCCATCATTCACATCGAGAAATTTTCCCTCATTGTCTTGTACGTAGATTGCGTCACCAAGAGAGTTGAAAAGACCCTTGTAGCTTCGTTCGGAGGAAACAAGCAATTCTTCTGCACGCTTACGATCGGTGATATCATAGGCGATAGCGACGAGAACGTTTTCACCAAAGTATTTACCCGGATACAGGTGAACTTCTTTTGGGAACACTCTGCCGTTTTTATGCATACCCCAGAACTCAAGTGTTTGGGGTTCACCTTTGAATGCTTTTTCAATTAGTTTCGCTATTGCTGCCATATCGTTCTTGCCCGGTGCACTAAGGTCTGCCGGTGTTTTACCGATAAAGAATTCACGGTCGTACCCATACATTTTTACGGCTCCATCATTGACATAAATGAAACGACCATCTTTGTCGTGAATATAAATAGCTTCCTCTACGCTATTAAGGATTCCTCTATAGGTGATTTCGCTATTTCGGAGTTTTTCTTCTATCCGCTTCCGCTCGGTGAGGTCGCGTACGGCAGTAACTCGAAGAGTTCTGCCTTCAAACTGAAAGTTTCGACCCAGCAGTTCTACGGGAAATTTTGTTCCATTTTTCTTGATACCAATTACTTCGTACGGTTTATCATAGCCAATAGAGGCATTGTGTTTCACAATCTCTTTAGATTCGGGTGCTGCAAATTGCAAAATGTTCTTGCCGATTATTTCCCTCAACTCATAGCCGGACATGGCGGCGAAAGATTGATTTACATCTAGGATGATACCTTTTTCATGAATTACAATGCCTTCCGAGGTAACTTCTTCGAACAGGCGGAAACGTTTTTCACTTTCTTTTAAAGCTTCCTCTGCTCTCTTTCTTTCTGTAATATCTGTGACTATGCCAGGTATGGCATTCTCGTTTTGATATTTAATCAGTTTCGTTGTAATTATTGCATATATATTTTTTCCTTCCTTGGTTAATAAATGATACTCGTAAGGGGGGACATCTTTTCCCTGTGAATGTGCAGCAAAAGCTGTTTCAATTATCGGCAATGATTCCGGTGCTATTAACTTTCGAAAGTTGAAATCGGGGGATAAAAATTCACTAACACTGTAACCCATGATTTCTTCACACTTTTTATTTGCATATACGACTTTACCCTTGTGATTAATGAATATCATATTTGGTGATTGATCTGCAAGTGTTCTGAACTGTTCTTCTGATTCTTTTAATGATTTCTCTGAGTGTTTACGGTCGGTAACATCCCTGAAACTCCATACTCTACCTACCGGTTTTCCTTTAATTCTTTGTGGTTGTGAGAAACACTCAAAGTATCTCCCATCCTTGAATTCAAGTATATCATAACTATCAACTTCAGGATTACCATACAAGCCTTTTACTTTGGAGAGAAAACCTTCCGGATCTTTGATTTGGCTTAAAACAAATTGAATAACTTGATTGTCGGCGTGGGTTGCAAGAATGGTATCCGGGATACGCCACATTTGAGCAAAGCGGTCATTGAAGTCTGATATTTTTCCAGAACTATCAACCACCAAAATACCATCAGCCGTTGAGTCTAAAGTTGCCCTTAATAATGAAATGTTTTGTTCTGAATCTTTCTCAATTCTTTTACGCTCGTTGATGTCAATTAAAATACCTTGTGCGCCGATTATCTTCCCTGTTTTTTCGTCGCGGATAGGAAGCGAGCTATCATTGATCCATTTCACCTCGCCATTTTTAGTTCGAATTCGTACATCAGCTTTGTAGCGAGGGATATCTCCTTTTACCATTTTGAGACGACACTCTTCAGGATCGATAGGTATCTCAGTTAAAAGGGGATTGACTTCTTCCACCAAGCTATTAAAAAGCTTTTCTGTCAATTCACTGGGTGGAATACCTAAGAGATCTTTTATTCCAATTCCAACGTATTTGTAGTAACCTGTACCAAACTTTGGTCCAAAAATGAGTTGAAAGGGAACACCTCCTGCATTTTCAATCACTTGTCTGAAAAATATTTCTGGATTATTTAATATTTCTTTATTCCGCGTGCGGTTAGAGACATCATTCATGATCTGTTTTATCACTTTGTTTTTTAAACATGTTTAATTGATATGAAAGTTAATATAAATCACGTTTAAAAACAATATATTTGATTTCTTCTTGCTTCTCATTCACTTTCTTCGGATATTTAAAGGAATTTATGGATTTTCCATCTGAAAATATTAAAGACAGGTTAATCAAATTCTTTAGCATTGAGAATTTGAGACACAATTTTGTTATCAAAATTGTCCTTGGACTTTTCCTTATCCTTTTCGCGGTCATAATGTTCCCCCACGCCGAGATGGTTGAATATAGTTACAATGTGGGTAGTGTATGGATGGAAAAAGATTTAATTGCTCCATTTTCGTTCCCGATCTATAAAGAGCTTCATCAATATGAGCATCAGAAGCGAGAAGCTGTGCGTTTGGTATCGCCTGTTTTTGAGCGTGATGAAAAAATAATAAAGAAAAGTATTGATAGTCTGACAAACGTTCTTGAATCCCTCGTAAGTGTTATTGAAGCACGCAACCGGTGGATGAAGACGAGAGCTCCCAGCGACTCAATTAATTATAAACAAAAAGTTCATTCTTTTCCTTTCCCAATAGATGAAGCTGCTTTCGATAAGCCGTTCCTCCTACTCGGTGAGAAGAAATCGCCGGTACTCGTGTATAGGTGGTTCGAACAAATCCTTGTTCCGCTAATCAGAGAGATTATTCGGGCTGGCATCGTAGATCAACCCAAGGTAAGGCATCTTCATTCACACATTGCAGTTCGATCAGGGATAATGGAAGAGCTTATACCGTACGATAAAATATATGATCAGCAACAAGCAATCAATGCTCTAACCGTGCAAGCGGGATCTCTTTTTGGCGAGACTGTTGAAGCTGAGATTGTACAGAAAATTGTTCATACTGTTTTACAACCGAATCTCATATATAATCAAACTGAAACAAATAAAGCTATTCAGATTGCGATCGAAAATGTTCCACGGACGATCGGTTATGTGCAAGCGAATGAACTGATCATTAGTAAGTATGAACGAATTACGGAAGAGCTTAAATTAAAGCTTGATTCTTTTCGGAGAATAAAATCCGAACAAGGTGCTGGTTATAGTGGCTGGAAGCATTGGGTCGGGACAATCTTACATGTAGCGATTATCATTATATTGTTTGGCTTGTATTTATTCTTATTTCGTAAAGAAATTTTCAACGAGAATGGAAGACTGCTTCTGGTTGCAGTTCTAATATTAATGCAGCTGTTCTTCACTTATGTATCTCTGCTGATAAACATCCAGTTGCCTTTACAATATCTTATTCTTGTGCCAGCGGCATCGATGTTATTGGCGATAATTTTCGATTCGAGGGTCGCATTTTTCGGAACGATCGCTATTGCATTACTCATTGCAGGTATGAGGGGGAATGATTACTCACTTGCTCTTTCATCAATCATGGCTGGTACGTTGGGGGCGTACACCGTGCGAGATGTTCGCAGCCGTACACAGATTTTCCGCTCGTTGGTATTTATTTTCCTGGGTTATTTAGTTTCCATCATTGCTCTGTCGTTAGAAGAGTTAGACAGCATACAGGTAATTTTAACTAAAATAACTTTCGCACTTGCAAACGCTGTTTTCTCTCCTGTTCTGACGTATGCATTGTTAATATTTTTTGAACGTTTCTTTAAAGTTACAACTGATCTCACTTACGTTGAGCTTGCAGATTTTAATCATCCCCTCCTGATGGAACTTTCAGAAAAGGCACCGGGCACATTTCACCACAGTCTGGCAATCGGAAATCTTGCTGAATCTGCCGCAGATGCCATTGGGGCGAACACAATTCTTGCCCGAGTCGGTGGATACTATCATGATATCGGTAAAATATTAAAACCTGAATATTTTGTTGAAAATCAGGTAGGTCCTCACAACCGACATACACGCTTGAAACCTCGGATGAGTGCGCTCATTATTTCATCCCATGTTCGAGAAGGCATGGAGCTTGGTCGTGAACGCGGTATTCCTGAAACTGTAATAGATTTTATTCCTCAGCACCATGGGACAACGAGAATATCGTTTTTCTACGATAAAGCACTGAAACAAGCTGCAAAGAAACCGCCAAAGGATGTAATACAAGAGGATGACTTTCTTTATCCAGGACCAAAACCTCAAACAAAAGAAACAGGCATTGTTATGCTCGCGGATTCCGTTGAAGCAATTGTCCGAACATTGCCCAATCTTACACCTCAGAAATTAGAGTCGATAATAGAAAATTTAATTAAGCATCGATTCATGGAAGGTCAGCTTGATGAATGTGAATTAACTTTACGTGATCTGACAAAAATCAAAGAAGCGTTCCTCAAGATTTTAATGGGGATCCATCATCAACGAATTCAGTATCCCGGACAGGAAATCAAAGTATCCGATAGTCTCGAGAATAAAGTTGAAGAAATCGTTTCTGCAACACAATCAGGTGTCGAGATGCCAGCCGAGATGAAAGAAAGCGAATCAGCGGCTCCGCCTTTAATGACTGAAAATCTCACTGCTTCAGAACACTTATCCAATAAAACCAGTGGTGAGCGGAAAGAAAATGTTTCAAATTAGTCCGATGAAAGAACATCTTCGTTCCTATATTCATTTTCTTGAGCTTGAGAAGGATGCTTCTCCGAATACGGTTGCTTCGTATAAACTTGATCTTAAACGTTATCTCGAGTCTCTCGACATCCAAGGGATTTCTGCTATCGGGAAAGTTCAAGAAAAGCACGTGGCAAAATATTTATCTATGCTCCGAGAATTTGATCTCTCACCGCGAACGATAACACGGAATTTATCATCAATAAAAATGTTTCATAAATTCATGGTCGGTGAAGGGATTTTAAAACACAATCCCGCTGAAAATCTCGAACCGCCGAAATTACCAAGAGAATTACCTGATGTTTTAAATCAGGATGAGATTGAAATAATCCTCAATCAACCTAATACCATTGAGCATTTGGGTATTCGTGATAAAGCAATATTGGAAACATTGTACGCAACAGGAATGCGTGTAACAGAGCTTATTACATTAAAACAATCAAGCGTTTTTCGTGAGGAAGAAATTGTTCGGGTGTTTGGAAAGGGATCTAAGGAGCGATTGATACCGATAGGCAGATCGGCATTAAGTTGGATTGATAAATATGTTCAGGAAGTCAGATGTCGGTTAGCTATTAAAGGACGAGGGCAGGACGTTTTATTTTTAAACGCTCGCGGCAAACCGATGTCCCGCATGGCAGTGTGGAATATCGTGAAAATATATACGACAATATCAGGAATAAAGAAAGAAGTACATCCGCATACGTTCCGACATTCGTTTGCAACCCACTTGCTTGAAGGCGGTGCAGACCTACGTGCAGTTCAGGAAATGTTAGGCCATTCAGATATTTCAACAACACAAATTTATACTCACATCGACCGTGAGTATTTAAAAGAAGTTCATAAAACGTTTCATCCAAGAGGATGAACTCAATTAAAAATTTAAAATGCAAAATTAAAAAAAAGAAAAATGAAAATATTTGAGGGAACAAGCCCAACCCACATGATCCGGTTCAATCACCTTAAACATCTAATCGGAAACACACCTCTGCTTGGTATCCATTTTACCTTCAGGGGAAAAGACAGAGTAATTTATGCTAAGGCAGAAAATTTTAACATGACCGGCAGCATTAAAGACATGATGGCATTGCACATCTTAGAGAACGCGTACGAAGAAGGACGCATCAAGGAAGGGGATACTATTGTTGAAGCGACGAGCGGGAATACGGGCATCGCATTCTCTGCACTTGGACGTGCTCTGGGGCATCCTGTTACGATTTTTATGCCTGATTGGATGAGTCGGGAAAGAATCGAGCTAATTCGAAGCTTCGGTGCGAAAATTGTTCCGGTAAGTCGTGAGCAAGGGGGTTTCGTAGGAAGCATCCGGATGACGGAAAAATTTGCGAACGAAAATCCTAATGTTTTTTTACCTTGCCAATTTGCAAATAGTGCGAATGTGGAAGCGCATGAACAAACAACCGGACCGGAAATTTGGTGGCAGCTTCGTTTCAGCTCACTCGTACCTGATGCTTTTATCGCTGGCGTGGGAACAGGTGGAACTGTTATGGGTGTTGGGAAATTTCTCCGCTCACAGAATCCTACAGTACGGATTCATCCTCTGGAGCCGGCTGAATCGCCAACACTATCGACAGGACATAAGGTTGGCTATCATAGAATTCAGGGTATATCAGATGAGTTTATTCCCGAGATTGTTAAACTTGATAAACTTGATAAAGTAATAAAAGTTCACGATGGCGATTCTATTCTAATGGCGCAAAAACTCGCCTCACAACTTGGGCTTGCTGTTGGAATCTCATCCGGGGCTAACTTCATCGGTGCATTGATGGTACAAAATGATCTCGGTGATAATGCGGTTGTAGTAACGGTTTTTTCGGACGACAATAAAAAATATTTAAGCACCGACCTGCTTAAAGTAGAGCCGGTTAAGGATGGTTATTATACTCCTGAAATCGAGTTAAAATATTTCCAGTCATATAAGCGTGTTTGTCGTGTCTGCTGCGATCTTTACGACTGTACCCAAAAAATAACAACAAATAACTATTAACCGATTAACTAATCAACTACTCACAACTCACTACCTCACAAATTCATGTTTGAACATATATACATTCTTCCTATTCTTCTTTTCTCGGTCGTAATACACGAACTTGCTCACGGCTGGATGGCACTAAAGCTTGGCGATCCAACTGCGAAGATGATGGGGAGATTGACGCTTAACCCAATTCCCCACATAGATCCTGTCGGGTCAATACTTGTCCCGTTATTTTCGATAATTGTTGCTGGACAGGTTTTTATTGCGTGGGCTAAACCCGTTCCTGTGAATCCGATGAACTTCTCAAATTACAAGCGTGATAATATCTTAGTTTCAATCGTTGGTCCGTCGTCAAATTTTGTCATGGCATTTATCTGTACAATACTTTTCATCTTAACTGCGATTATCGCTCAGTTTATCCAATCGCCAGGTTCAGTTGTTCAGGATGGTGTTGAGTTCTTTCTCAAAATGTTCGCTGGCGGTATTACTCTGAACGTTGTGCTGGGTGTGTTCAATATGATCCCAATTCCACCACTCGATGGCTCGCATGTCGTTGCTTCATTATTGCCGGATGAGTTGAGTGAGAAATATCAAAGCATCGGTTTCTTTGGAATTTTTATTATAATCCTTCTTTTGCGGTGGCAGCCGTTCTATTTTCTTTTCAGCAGTATTATTGGAGCGCTTACAACCCCCTTTCGAATATTGATCAATTTATTTATAGGTTGAAATGGCAACGAAACGGCGAATGACTATTCTTGCTGAAGGGAGGTTCGGACTATTAACGTCGAAGACTGCCAATCAGGTGATTCGTTATATCCCTGATGAAGTTGTTGGTGTAATAGATAGTCAATGTGCAGGAAGAACCGCTCAGGAAATTCTTGGATTTGGCGGCCCCATTCCAATTTTTCGGAATCTTATAGATGCACTCGATAAGAATCCGGATACACTTCTTATTGGAATCGCACCAACGGGTGGAAGATTGTCAGATATATGGCGTCCGATAATTATTGATGCAATTGAAAATAAATTAAACATCATCAGTGGACTTCACACTTTTCTTTCTGACGATAAAGACTTAGCCCAGCGGGCTAAGTTAAAAAGTATACAGTTAATTGATTTACGGAAGGTTCCACAAGAATATGAAGTTGTTGCTGAAGGATATTGGAAAAATCGGAAAGCGAAAACAATTCTGACGGTTGGAACTGACTGTAATGTTGGTAAGATGACCGCATCGTTGGAACTCCATCGAGAATTTATCAGGCGCGGATTAAAATCGGACTTTGTTGCAACCGGACAAACGGGCATTTTACTTTCAGGTAAAGGTGTTTGTGTAGATTCGCTCGCCGGCGATTTCATTGCTGGCTCGATTGAAATGGAGGTTGAGAAATCTGTACAAACAGGAAATGAATTTATACATATCGAAGGGCAAGGTTCGCTAACACATCAGGGTTACTCAAGTGTAACACTTGGATTGATGCACGGGGTAATGCCCGATGCAATGATCCTCGTTCATCATCCAATCCGCAAAGTGGATGACTATGGATTTTCTCTGGAGGATGTTAAACATCTGATAGAACTGCATGAAATGATTTTGAAACCATTCAAGCAATCGAAAGTTGTTGGTATTGCCTTGAACACAGTAAAGATGACGCAGGAACAAATTCAGGAAGCGAAGATTTCACTTAAGCGGCAAACCGGATTACCAACCGCTGATGTACTCACTTCGGATGTTCGGTTACTTGCCGACGCAATCCTAAAATATTTTAATTCAGCCGCCTCAGGCGGGCTAATAAATGATACAATGAAAAAATTTAATGTAGCCGTAGTTGGCGCCACCGGACTTGTTGGAAGCAAGATGATTCAAGTACTCGAAGAAAGAAAATTTCCTGTAGAAAAACTTCGGCTACTTGCTTCAGCAAAGTCGGCAGGGACAACAATCGTTTTTAACGGTCGGTCGGTTGATGTTGACGAACTGACAAAGGAAAGTTTTAAAGGAATAGATATAGCATTATTTTCCGCGGGTGGGGCAATCAGCAAAGATTTTGCACCTCATGCGGTTAAAGCCGGAGCGCTTGTCATCGATAACAGCAGTGCATGGCGGATGGAGCCGGATGTTCCGCTTGTTGTACCGGAGGTTAATCCTAAAGATATCTTCAAGCATAAAGGAATTATCGCTAATCCGAACTGTTCGGCAATTCAACTGGTGGTTGTGTTAAAACCGCTCCATGAAAAGTGGCGGGTGAAACGTGTCGTAGTGTCAACGTATCAAGGAGTTACAGGCGCCGGCAAGAAAGCCGTTGATCAGCTTGAAGGTGAACTTGCAAGGAAACCAAACGTGGAAAAGAAATTTCCTCACCCAATTGCTTATAATGTTTTACCACAGATTGATATCTTTGTTGACGGAGGTTATACAAAGGAAGAAATTAAAATGGGCAACGAGACAAAGAAGATTATGGGAGATGATTCGATTAAAGTAACTGCCACTTGTGTTCGTGTGCCTGTAACAGGCGGACACAGCGAATCGGTGAATGTTAAATTTGGAAAACAATTCAAGATTGAAGAAGTATTTGATTTGTTACGCAAGGCACCGGGAATTACATTGCAGGATGATGTTGCAAAAAGTATCTATCCTATGCCAATCTGGTCGCATGAAAAAGATAATGTCTTCGTGGGTCGTATCCGCCGCGATGAAACGATTAAAAACGGATTGAACCTCTGGATTGTTTCCGATAATCTCCGCAAAGGCGCGGCGACAAATGCGGTTCAGATAGCGGAGGAATGGCTAAAACAATTCTCCGCCTGAGGCGGATGTGCCTTTGGCGCAAAAATCAAAAGTAAAAAGTAAAAAAGGACGAGCATTTATTGAAGTTCACTTCTTCCGAAGGAATGGCTTTGCCAAGTGAACTGATTAAAGTAATAAAAATTGATTTGGCTTCAGCCATATACAATAATGATCCAAAGATGTTTGCATCTCTTACCATGTTTTGGTATTTTAAACCGATGATTTCATTTAAGGTTCATTAAATTCATTATGATATGAAACAGCTATACCAAGAGTTAGCATTAAAAGTTTCTGATTGGCGGAAAGCCAATTACAACTCTGAATACTCAACCATTGCTGAGATACTTGAGTGGGCTTCTAATCCTGACGGCAGTGGCTTCAAGCTTCGGCCACCACAAATTCGTGCGCTCGAAACTTATTGGTATCTCCGACTGATCGAAGACACACCTCATATATTAGACCTTTACAAAATACTTTTCCCAAACAAATCTGATTTGTTAAAAGCACTTGGGATACCTTCGACTGCTTTCGAAAAAGTTGACTTCGATTTAAATGCTCTCTTGAACAAAATAAAAAGTGATGACGATTTTGTACGTGAATTCCGACTTCATGCTTTGCGAGAAACTCTGAATTTAGATTATTCAAGTTACATCCTCGCTCTTACGATGGGTTCCGGAAAGACTGCATTGATTGGTGCAATCATTGCAACTGAATTTGGGATGGCGTTTGATTATCCACAAGGACCATTTGTCCAAAACGCATTGGTATTTGCTCCAGGCAAAACAATCATCGAGTCGTTACGTGAATTAGCTGCCCTGCCATACGATAGAATTCTACCACAACGACTCTACAAACAATTTGCCGCATCGGTCAAGATAACATTTACGAGAGATGGTGATCCGGATATTCCGATCATTGAAAAAAGTATTTTCAATGTTGTTGTAACGAACACCGAAAAAATAAGAATACAAAAAGAGACAATACGAAAATCCGATATAGGTGGATTCTTTGTCTCAGCACAAAAAGAAGACGAGGCGAGAACAGAAGTTGCAAATAGACGGTTGAGAAAACTTGCCTCACTACCTCATCTCGCTGTGTTTTCTGATGAAGCACACCATACTTACGGTCAGACGCTTGATACGGAGTTGAAGAAAGTCAGAAAGACTGTTGACTATCTCCATCATCAAAGTCCAAATCTAATTTGTGTTGTCAACACAACCGGCACTCCTTACTACAAGAAGCAGCTTCTGCGTGACGTTGTTGTGTGGTACGGTCTATCAGAAGGGATTCAGCAGGGAATCCTGAAAGATATTTCAGGAAACATTCACGCCTTCGATTTTAAAGATAATGTGAAAGCTTACGTTGCAAAAGTTATAGAAGATTTCTTTAAAGAATATGGCAACGTTACACTTCCCGATGGAACGCCAGCTAAACTTGCGATGTATTTTCCGCAAACCGATGATGTGGAAGAACTGCGTCCGTTCATCGAAGCAAAGCTTCTTGAGCTGAATCTATCTACGACTCTAATTCTTGAACATCACACAAAGAAAGAAGACAAAGCGAACTTCGACCGTTTTCGGTTAAAAGATTCACAGCATCGTATTGCGTTGCTTGTTGATCGAGGGGTAGAAGGTTGGGATGTCCCAGCATTATTTTCTTGTGCTCTTGCCCGCCGACTTACAAGCAGCAGCTTTGTGTTACAGGCGGCATGCCGATGCTTGAGGCAAGTTCCCGGTAATTCAAAGAAGGCAAGCATCTTTCTCTCGATGGATAATCGTTCGATTCTTGACAACGCATTGCGAGAAACATATGGTGTTTCGTTGGATGACATTAATCGAACTAACAGCAAAAGTAAAAACGACTACATTAAGATTATCAAACATAATATTCCAAAACTTGTCGTTCGCCAGATTATCAAAACGGTTGTGAAAAAAGATGCTGGGAATATACAATTCCAGTTTGTTCGACCGACACTTTCAGAAACAGAAACATTTACAGAAGTGCGTTACACCGTAGCCGAGCAGCAGTCAACTTATTCCGTTCTTCAGCAAGTCGATGAAGCTACCGTCATTGAAACAACACCATCAATGGTTGATGTATATACGGCTGCAATTGATATCTCACAAAATTATTATATTGACTTTTGGCGGGTGTACGATGAGTTGAAACGCATCTATCCTGAAGATGAAATACCTCTTCTCCATATCGCCGATCTTAGAAAACAAATTGAAAATCAGACTTCAACGTATGAAGTCAAAGAAGAGACGATAGAGAAGGCGTTAGCACTGGTAAAGCTTGGAGGATTCATGAAAGAGCTTGATGCCGATGGAAGCGACGTGTACACGGCTGAAATCTCTTATCCTGTTGATAGAGGGAAGTTGATTCAGCCTTTGAAGGATTGGCAAGACCGTGTTAATGGATTTGGTTTCCATTACGATCCTTATAACTTTGACTCGAATCCTGAGTTGAATTTCTTTGAGCGGATGCTCGCTCAGATACGGTTGATGCCCGAAGAAATCGAGGACATCTATTTCACAGGTGCATTAACCGACCCAAGGAAAACAGATTTCTACGTCGAGTACAAAGGTGAAGATGGAAACTGGCATCGTTACACTCCCGATTTCATTATCAGAAATAAGAACGGCAAATGTTTGATAGTGGAAATTAAAGACGCACGCTGGGAAAACACGACAGAGCAAGACCTTCAACGTGAGAAGAACGGACAGGAGCCGATCACCATTGAGGGAAGGAAGGCGATTGCGCTTACGAAGTACGAAAAGTTAAATCCAGATCGTCTGAAGTATCATATTCTTTATACAAAAACGGATGTGATTGCCGATGATCAATTAAGCAAGAGCCTGGAATTTATCAAGGAAAAGGAGAGAGGATGAATCCGGAAGATTTTAAACATAGTACCACAGGAAAACTGATTAAAGTAGGTTCAGGTGATGTATCCTATAATGCCTTTATACCGAATACTTTACCACCACAAATTGATCTTGATACAGAACTTATTCGCACACTCTCCGAAGCGGATCGCGCACTTGGTGAACTTGCAGGACTTGGGCGTACGATGGCAAATCCTTCGCTTCTTATACGCCCCTTCATGAATCGCGAAGCAGTTTTGTCATCTAAAATTGAAGGAACTCAGGCTGATATATCCGACATCTATGCCTTTGGTGCAGGTGAACAGACTCAGACGAATGTTAAATTAAAAAATGATGTAAGAGAAGTCTTAAATTATGTCAGAGCTATGGAGTACGGACTTAAGCGAGTTGAATCGTTACCCATTAGTCTGAGGTTTATAAGAGAACTTCATGAGCATCTTATGAAAAATATTCGTGGTGAATATGCAACACCAGGTGAATTCAGAAAAAGTCAGAATTGGATCGGTCCTCCCGGATGCACTCTCAATGAAGCTCATTTCGTTCCTCCGCCCGTCGATGAGATGAAAGATTCTCTTGATGCTTTCGAGAATTATCTGCATTCAGTTAATGAATATCCGCCATTGGTTCGTCTGGCTCTTATTCACTACCAATTTGAAGCGATTCATCCGTTCCTCGATGGAAATGGGCGGATAGGCAGATTGCTTCTAACGCTTCTACTCGTTCATTGGAAATTATTACCGTTACCGCTTCTTTATTTGAGCGCATTTTTTGAGAACCACCGAGATGAGTATTACAATCATTTGCAATCGATCAGCAAAAAAGGTTCCTGGCATGATTGGTTGTTGTTTTTTCTAAAAGGTGTTAATGAACAATCGAAAGACGCTGTGGTCAGAGCAAAACAGTTGCAGGACTTACAACTTCGATGGCGTGATTCCCTACAAAGCGCCCGAAGTACACCGTTAATGTTGGGAATAGCTGATTATCTTTTTATTCAACCGATAGTAACAGCCACAAAAATTCAGAGTAAGTTCAAGGTAACACACCCGACTGCAATGCAGGCACTCAAACAGCTTACAAAAAAAGGAATTGTACAAGAATCAGGCAGAACACAACGCCCACAACATTTTATAGCTCAAGAAATCCTCAAAATTGTTGAATAAGCTCAAAATGAACGATACCAATACTACAATGTAAGTGAACTTTCAGTTGATTCCTCCAATGTAAGGAAACGTGAAAAAATTTACATTGCCTGTTCCGAATGTTACTGAAGTATCATAAAGAAATTTTAAATAAAAAACATGAAGAAAACGAAGAAAATGAAGCAAGGTATCTCGAAAAAAGCTCAGAACGCAGACATGAAGCCTGTGGCTGCCACTTCGGTGAATATCACCGCCGCTAAAGGCAGACCTATGCTTACTTGGGTTGGCAAGCGACCGCTCACGCAAGTGACGGCATTTCCTGCACAGTTGGCGGAAACATTTGACCCCACCTCCTTAATCCGTCATGCTGAACTAGTTTCAGCATCTAAACCGAGTTTGCTAAGTTCAGATTCCGAACAAAAGCATTTCGGAATGACGGGAAAGTCTTGGAGTGACTGGCCCAGAACTTACCCCAAAGCCGGACTTCTCTTCCACGGCGACAATAAAGAAGTGCTTGCACATTTGCTTGCCAACGGGTTTCGCGGTAAAGTGAAGCTAATTACCACCGACCCGCCGTTTGATAGCGGCGCAGATTACGTGCGCAAAGTTTCTCTACGTGGGGCAAAAGGTACAACAAAGTTAGACGGCGAAACCTACACGCTCGGTGAGCAAATCCAATACACCGACATCTGGACGAATGATAATTACTTGCAGTTTATGTATGAGAGATTATTGTTGTTGAAGGAACTTCTCTCGGAAGATGGAAGTTTATATCTTCATTGTGATCGGAGGAAAAGTCATCACCTGCGAGCATTACTTGATGAAATTTTTGGATCAAATAATTTCCAAAACGAAATCATCTGGAAGAGAACAACCTCTCGAGGGGGAAGCAAATATTACAATCATATACATGATAATATTCTTTTCTATACCAAAGGAGAAAAGTCAATCTGGAATCAGATATACACACAGTATACTGAGAGTTACCTTGAGACTATGTTTCGTAAAATTGATGTCGATGGAAGAAGATGGCGTGAATCACCATTGACCGCACCGGGTACATCTTCTGGTAAATCTGGAAAAATATGGAAGGGAATAAATCCCGCACTTATAGGTTTTGGACGACATTGGGCAATTCCGGGTTTTATTAGTCCTAACCTAAGTTCTAGCGCAAAATTAGATACATTGAAGGCACTAGATGAGTTAGAAGCGATGGGTCGAATAGTTTGGTCGAAAGATGGAAAAGGAATTCCAAACTTTAAACAATATGAGGACGATTTTGAAGGTGTCGAAATACAATCCATTTGGACCGATGTAGCTGGTTCTGAGACGGATTATCCAACTGAAAAACCAGAAGAACTTCTTGAAAGGATATTACTTTCATCTTCCAATCCCGGCGATCTCGTTCTCGATCCGTTCATCGGCTCAGGCACAACCGCAGCAGTCGCACAAAAGCTTGGTCGGAGGTGGATCGGCTGCGATATAAACAAAGGCGCAATCCAAACAACGAGCAAGCGTCTGCAAACAATTATCAATGAGCAAGTAGAAGAAAAGAAAAAGAAGGGGATGCAGGGCGAGTTGGGCTTAGAACACACTTCGACTTCGCTCAGTGTGACGGCATCTCAGTTGTCATTTGCCGTTTATCGTGTCAACGATTACGATTTACAAATACAGCACAACGAGGCAGTCAATCTTGCGTGCGAGCATATCGGCATAAGCCGCACACACAACGATGCCTTCTTCGATGGAACACTTGGCAAACGCTTGGTTAAGATTGTGCCATTCAATCATCCCTTAAGTCCCGTTGACCTTGAGGAAATCAAGAAAGAACTCAAAGCACGTCCGAGCGAGGATAGAGATATTAAAGTCGTTTGTCTCGGTAAAGAACTTGCCACCGATGCTTGGATTGAGGAATGGAATCGTTTACGGAAAAAGGGAGATGTTCCAAACAAAATTGAAGTAATTGAGTTGCGGACTGATCCAAAGTACGGCAAATTTATCAAGCACGAGTCGGCGAAGGTAAGAGTGAAAGTTTCTCGGGTAGGTCGACGAGACTCGTCGACCTACATTCGGGTCGTTATCGAAGATTTTATATCACCGAGCATCATCGAGCGTTTAAATCAGCAAGTCGGTATTCTCCAGCCGAAGATAGACGATTGGCGAAGTATGGTGGATTGCGTTATGATAGATACAAACTACAACGGGGAAGTATTCAACGTTGTTCTCTCAGACGTTCCTGAAAAGAAGACTGATTTGGTAGTTGGCAATTACGAGATTCCTGCACCCAGAGATAAAACAAAGGTAGCAGTGAAAATTATTGATATGCTTGGAGAAGAGGTGTTAGAAGTGAGGGAAGTATGAAGCAATCATCAATTATTTTTATAGACAAAAGTCTATATATGAGGATAAAAGTCCATAATTTCTTACTAAAAGCATGATTTATTCAACAAAATATACTGCATTAATTATCGAAATCTGCCACCGCCTTTATGCAAACCGATTTGTTACTGCAACCGATGGCAACGTAAGCGTCCGGCTTGAGAATGGGAACATTCTCACAACCCGAACCAATATCAACAAAGGCATGGTGACCGCAGAAGATTTGGTTGAGGTAGATATGCAAGGGGAACCAATACTAAAATCTGATATCAGATATCAGATATCAGATGTATGTAGTCCCTCGACTGAGATCGGCATGCACCTTTACATTTACTCACAACGCACTGATGTTCATGCTGTTGTTCATGCACATCCACCTTATGCTACCGGCTTCGCAACCGCACGCCAACCGCTGAACGAATGTTTATTCCCGGAAGTTATTGTTGGGTTGGGAGCAATACCACTTGCTGAGTATGCCACACCTTCTACAGAGGAAGTATCAAAATCGCTTGAGCCATACGTGAAAATCGCAGACGCAATTCTTCTTGCTAATCATGGCGTGGTAACGTACGGTAAAGATTTGTGGGATGCTTATTTCAAGATGGAAAAGGTTGAACATGCAGCACATATCACTTTTGTTGCCCGGATGTTGGGGGGCGAGAAGTCATTGTCTCCCGAAGATATCGAAAAACTCAAAGCAATCAGTCAGCAATCGTGGGGAAAAGATTTTTCTGAAAGAATAGCTTGTGAGACGAGTTGTTCAAGTGAAGAAAAATCCGTAAATTCATCTTCCGATGAAGATATCCGAGAGCTTGTTAGAAAAATGCTAAGAGTGTAGAGCAGAGAGCATAGTGTGTAGAGATAATTAATTTATTATGGAACGAACATCATATATATGAAATCGAAAATCAAAAATCGAAAATCGAAAATCAGAGTTGGCGTGATTTTCGGTGGTCGTTCTGCCGAGCATGAAGTTTCACTTGTCTCGACGACTTCAATAATAAACTTCCTTGATAAAAACAAATATCAGGTTATTCCGATTGGTATTTCCCCCGATGGGAGATGGTTCAGTTCAACAAACGTTCTCGACGCATTCAAAAAAAGAAAATATAATCTTAAGAAAGATGAAGTTTGCTTGTTACCAGACCCATCAATACAAGGGTTGATTCGATACGATGGGAAAATCATACCTTTAGATGTTATATTTCCCGTGCTTCATGGTAGCTTTGGTGAAGATGGAACCATCCAGGGATTAATTGAACTCGCAAACATAGCTTTTGTTGGTGCCGGCGTGTTGGGATCGTCAATTGGGATGGATAAAATTACAACAAAACAATTATGTGAGCAGGCAGGTATTTCGGTGGCTCCTTATGTCTGGTTCATAACGAATGAATATTCCCGGAACTCGAAAAAGATTCTCATGGCAATTGAAAATAAACTTGGCTATCCATGTTTTATCAAGCCGGCTAACTTAGGTTCAAGTGTAGGCATCTCGAAAGCTCATAATTGG
This sequence comes from Bacteroidota bacterium, assembly GCA_030019075.1. Taxonomy (GTDB): domain Bacteria; phylum Bacteroidota; class Ignavibacteria; order UBA10030; family SZUA-254; genus JASEHD01. The sequence continues at coordinate 19,869 of JASEHD010000005.1, read as the reverse complement.
AAACAGCTAATCGCAGCAATTAAACTTGCTTTTAAATATGATCGGAAAATTCTCGTTGAGAAAAGTATAGAAGACGCTCGGGAGATAGAGGTCAGTATTCTGGGGAATGACAATCCAATTGCTTCTGTACCCGGAGAAATCATTTCATCAAATGAGTTTTACGATTATGATGCAAAATATATAGATGGAAAATCAGAGGCGGTTATTCCTGCTAATCTACCACCATCAATAACCAAAAAAGTAAGAGAGGTTGCAATCAGGAGTTTCAAGGCGATAGATTGTGCCGGTATGGCACGTGTCGATTTTCTGGCACCCCGAAGGACAAATAAGATTTACTTCAACGAAATAAACACTATTCCGGGTTTTACCTCGATAAGTATGTACCCAAAATTGTGGGAAGCATCGGGGATTACATATCCAGAATTGTTGGATATTCTTATTCAATTAGCTCTTCAACAACATCGAGAAAAGCTAAAACTTCAACGGAGATTCCATCCGAAGAAAGATTGGCATAAATCCAAATAAGAAAAATTTGATTTCTACATAAATAAACCTTACATTTTTTTTGCATGGACAACCAATATTATCGTAAAACCAGACCAAAATTAAAAAGTTGGTTAAACAGGACTTTGAGGAAAAAATTCGTTCTCCTCACATTGCTAATCGCACTTCCGACAATTTCTTTTATGATGTTCAGCAATAAAGGAATTATACAACGGCTCACGCTCGAAAGAGAGAAGGAGGCAATGCGAATTAAAATTAATCAAACACTCCAAGAACAACAGAAACTACAGCAGCAGTCGAAGGCATTAGACTCCGATCCGAAAGCGATTGAAAAAGTAGCACGTGAAAAGTATGGAATGATAAGAGATGGTGAGACAGTTTATAAAGTAAGGAAGGAAACAGAGTAGGAATTGAGTTGTAAGTTGAGATGCCTGCATCATTACACACTGCACACTGAAAAAATTCGATGGAGTTGTTCGATCAACAAAAAACTATAAAACGAACATCAGATATTGCTCCTTCAGTACCATTGGCTGAGCGGATTCGACCGAAGACGCTCGATGAGTTTGTTGGGCAGCAGCATCTGATTGGGGATGGAAAACCTGTAAGAATTCTGATTGAAAAAGACGAATTACCCTCAATGGTTTTTTGGGGACCACCAGGTTGTGGTAAAACTACACTCGCACGAATAATTGCTAATCAAACCAAGGCAGATTATTTTCAGCTTAGTGCGGTGTCTTCAGGAGTCCAGGAAGTCAGGAAAATAATTGAACGTGCTGAGATTAACCGATCCCGACTCAACAAAAAATCAATTCTCTTTATTGATGAAATTCATCGCTTCAATAAAGCTCAGCAGGATGCCCTCTTGCACAGCGTAGAGGATGGAGTAATCATTCTCATCGGAGCGACAACAGAAAATCCATCATTCGAGGTTATCTCACCGCTTCTTTCACGATGTTTTGTTTATGTTTTAGAACCACTTGGTGCGGCAGAGCTCAATAGCATCATAGACCACGCTCTTCGATCTGATCATTTACTAAAATCTCAAAAGATTCAAGTTGGGAAAGAAGAACGTGAATTATTGATGCTCTTAGCAAGTGGTGATGCGCGGATCGTATTAAATGGTTTAGAAACATCGCTGCGTTTAGTGAAATCGAACAAAAAGGGAGAACACGTGATTACTCTCGCAGCCATAGAGGAAACATTTCAGGGCCGTCATTTGAAGTATGATAAGGAGGGTGAAGAACATTACAACATAATATCTGCATTCATTAAAAGTATGCGCGGCTGCGATCCTGATGGAGCCGTATACTGGTTAGCTCGGATGCTTGAGGGAGGAGAAGATCCAAAATTTATCGCGCGCCGAATGATTATTTTAGCATCTGAAGATATCGGTAATGCTGATCCGTTTGCGCTGCCATTAGCTACAAGTTGTTTTACCGCTGTTGATTACGTTGGAATGCCCGAGGCGCGGATTATTTTGGCACAAACGGCGACGTACCTCGCTTCAGCGCCAAAGAGTAATGCATCATATATGGCAATCGAAGATGCACTTTCCGATGTTAAAACTTTAGATCACTATGATGTTCCATTCCATATTCGCAATGCGCCCACAAAATTAATGAAAGACCTTAATTATGGTAAGGATTACCGATACGGTCATAGTTATCCCGAGCATTTTATTGAACAACAATATCTACCTGAAAAATTAAAGGATAAAATTTATTACAAGCCCTCAGATCAAGGTGCAGAACAAATAATTCACGAACGATTAAACAAATGGTGGAGAAATAAAAAACGATGAATACAAAAAAAGCTTTTGTGGTTGGCGTAGATTTAGGAGCGACGACAGTGAAGGTCGGTATAGTAACAAAAAGTGGCGGGTTGTTAGATCAAATTTCTATTGATGCACGTGCTAAGTACGGACCTTCGGCTGTTATACAGCAGATTGTGTTTAGTATTCAGGAACTTTTTGGACGTTATAAACCTTCAGAATGCTTTGGCATCGGCATAGGTGCGCCGGGAATTGTATCCACAGTTGAGGGCACTGTCCAGCATCCACCGAATTTTGCAAATTGGACAAAAGTAAATCTGGCAAATGAAATAAAAAGCAAATTTAATCTTCCTGTTATTGTTGAAAATGATGCTAACTGTGCAGCGATTGCGGAAGCAACCCATGGAGCGGGTATTGAATTCAAGAACTTTCTTTTTATTATTTGGGGTACCGGTATTGGGGGCGGTGTGATTATTGATCGAAAAATATTCCGAGGTCCTCATGGTGGAGCTGGTGAGGTTGGGCATGTTTCTATCGATTACAATGGGCGGTTATGTAATTGCGGTAATTATGGTTGTATCGAAAGTTATATAGGACAGCGCTATCTCTCACAGCGTACAAAAGACCTTCTTATCTCCACACCTAAGAATAGTGTTAAAACGAAACTGGAAGAACTCATTGACGGAGATTTCAGCAAGCTTGAACCGTCAATAATTTCACAAGCTGCCGAGGCAGGCGATCCGATTGCCACAGGTGTGTTAGAGGAAGCGGGTGAGTTATTAGGGTATGCTCTTGCCTCCATTCTGAATGTTCTTGATCTGCGGGTTGTTGTAATTGGTGGTGGAATTTCTGCCGCACCTGCGTTTGTTTACGAAGCAATCATCACAAGCTTACGCTCACGCGTGCTGAAATCGCACAAAGATGGCATCCGTGTGATTCGTACGAAATTAGGTAATACAGCCGGCATCATCGGGGCTGCAAGTTTAGTTATGAAATGAACGATGCGTTTATTTTTTATTATCATCTTAATTTCTTTTTTTATTTCCTATGCTTATGGTCAAGAGACTATTCGGGAAGATACTTTAAATCTACCGTCTAACGTCGCTCGGCTGGACACAACATCGATAATTAAAGATACGACCTCCAGTGTTTCAGGAGTTGATACTGTTGTGTATTATACCAGTGCAGATTCCATTGTATATGATCTTAATACAAAAATCATGTCTCTGTATTCTCAGGGAGAGATTAAACATCAAAGTATGGAACTGCGGGCAGATAGAATTGACATCAATTGGAATACTGCAACACTTACAGCGTTTGGTTTCCCTGATAGTTCGGACACGACCGCAAAAAAAGAATACGGCACACCCGTTATGAAAGATCGCGGTGAGGTTTACAATGGGAAAGAGCTTGGATACAATTTCAAAACAAAACGGGGAAGGATTATTGTGGTTGATACAAAGCTTGATGAAGGTTTTTATCACGGCGATAGATTAAAGAAAATGGGGAAAGATATTCTTTTTGTGGCGGATGGGCGATATACAACCTGCGATAAATCTGATCCACATTATTATTTTTTTAGTCCAAAGATGAAAGTAACACTTCAGGATAAGGTAATAGCCGAACCTATTTACATGTATATTGCGGATGTTCCGATCTTTTGGTTTCCAGTTGCCGTATTTCCCAGTCGGGGTGGAAGGCGATCGGGAATAATTGCTCCGGCTATAGCTGAAGACGCCACACATGGGAGATTATTGCGGCACCTCGGTTACTATTGGGCAATAGATGATTATATGGATTACAGTGTCAGAGCCGATCTTTATACTAAAGGAAGCTGGGCGTTTTTTTCCAACTATCAATATAATCTTCGTTACTATTTCTCTGGCGGATTATCCGGAGAATATCGTAAAATGCTGGAAGGTGAAACGTCGGATCGGGAAAGGAAAAAAGATATTTCCTATAATGTTCATATCTCACATCGTCAAGAAATAAATCCGACTTCACGTTTCGATGTTAATTTCACGTTTGCCAGTAATAACTCTTACCGCAATACGATCAATTTGAATCAAGCGTTGCAGCAAGATATTACATCAAATGCAACGTATTCAAAATATTGGGAAGGAACACCAAATAGTGTCAGCTTGAATATTTCGCGGCGGCAAAATCTAATAAGTGGAAACGTCAACGAAACATTACCCTCATTGAGTTTTAACCACAGCCAGAGTTATCCCTTTCGGTTTGGTAAAGGGAAAAATATGGATTTGGCAAACCTTGCATGGTATGAGATGATCGGGATATCGTATAATTCAAATTTTTCAAATAATAGAGCGAAGACAAAACAAAATATTGCCGGTGTGAAGGCAACAATTGATGAACGGGACACGTTGATTACTGTCGAAGAAAATAGATTTGATCGTAATTATCGTCTCTCGCAAGGAGTTAGTTTGAGCATCGCTCCGAAGCTCGGATATTTTACAATCTCACCATCAATGAGTTATCAGGATGAGCGATCATATTCGAACAATGATATACCTGCGGTATCCGATAGTTTAATGATTTTTAAAAAAGATCAACAATGGGGGCGGAGGGGGTCATTTTCCTCAGGAGTTGCAGCATCTACGAAATTATTTGGGATCATTCAGCCGAATGCATTAGGAGTTGCAGCTCTCCGCCATACGATTACTCCAAATTTATCTTTTGGATACCAAAAGCAATTGATTGGAAAACCATTACCACCCAAACAGATGACGATGAATTTTAATGTCGGTAATAATTTTGAGATGAAAACCCTCCCTACAGGAGATGAGGAGGAAGGCAAGAAATATCAATTATTGAATCTGAGTGGAGGTATCTCATATAACTTTACTGCTGACAGTTTGAACTTCTCTCCGATTAATCTGAATTATCGGACAAGTGTTGGAAGCTTTCTCGATGTTGGCGGCGGCGCAAGTTTCGATTTATACAAGCTCGAACAGGTTCGCCCCAATATTTTTAATAAAATCAATAAATTTCTTATCAGCGAAGAAGGACGCCTGGCACGAATGACGAATTTTTCTATCAATCTATCAACTTCTCTTTCCGGAGAGAAAAAAAGCGGCGGCAAAGGAGGAGAAGAAATAGATACAACGCAACAACAAAGGCAGAAAATTGGATATTACGCTCTTGGTGAGATAGAGGAAGAGCCAGATTTTAGTATCCCTTGGCGATTATCGGTTTCGTGGGATTACTTTGAAAATAAGGTCCCACCGGGGAGATCGCGATCATCGAGTTTGCGCGGAAATCTTGATTTCAATCTTACTGATAATTGGAAATTTACTGTTAATGGTGGGTATGATATCACTAACAAGGAATTTGTAGTACCACAGATAAATGTAAGCCGCGACCTGCACTGCTGGATTATGAATTTTACATGGGTGCCGGTAGGTGCTTATCGTTTTTATCAATTTGAAATACGTTTGAAAGCTTCACAGCTTCAGGACATCAAAGTTACGAAGACGGGGAGTTCGAGCGGGATTTATTGAGGATTTATCTCACGCTGAAGCTTTTCGTTCCTTGTAAAAATAATTAGGTTCTTTCTTTTTTAAGATCGTTTCTTTTGAAATTACACATTTTACAACATTCTCGCGTGTCGGGAGATGATACATAATATCCAGCATGGTTTCTTCCAAAATAGAACGGAGGGCACGTGCACCTGTTCCGCGCTCGATTGCTTTTTGTACCATTGCCTTAAGCGCCTCTTCTTCAAATTCTAAATCGACACCCTCCAACCGGAACAATTTCTGATACTGCTTCACGAGAGCATTCCTCGGAATTGTTAGGATATTTAAAAGGGCTTTATCGTCAAGTGAATGAAGAGCGGCAACTACATGAAGCCGTCCGATGAATTCAGGTATCAACCCAAACTTCAAAAGATCATGCGGTTCAACCTTAGGTAGATACTCGTCTACAGTATGTTCTTTTTTCCCTCTGATGTTCGCTCCGAATCCGATCGGATTTTGGCTCACACGGCGTGCGATGATTTTTTCCAATCCTTCAAAAGCCCCGCCGCAGATGAATAAGATATTTTTTGTATTAATGTTAATAAGGGCTTGTTCAGGATGTTTGCGGCCCCCTTTTGGGGGAACTCCGGCTATTGTTCCTTCCAATATTTTTAAAAGTGCTTGCTGAACCCCTTCACCAGAAACATCGCGAGTGATGGATGTGCTGTCGCTCTTACGTGCGATTTTATCAATCTCATCTATGTACACAATTCCACGCTCCGCTCGTTCTACGTTGTAGTCAGCATTTTGTAAAAGATGCACAAGGACTGTTTCCACATCGTCGCCGACGTAACCGGCTTCAGTGAGCGTAGTTGCATCAGCAATTGCGAAAGGAACATCGAGAATTTTTGCAAGTGTTTGGGCGAGTAATGTTTTTCCCGTTCCCGTTGGACCAAGAAGGAGGATATTGCTTTTCTCAATTTCAACATCATCCAACGGATGAAAATTAGCTTTCGCATCAATCCGTTTATAATGATTATACACTGCGACTGCAAGCGTTTTTTTTGCATGTTCCTGACCGATGACGTAATCATCTAATGCTTTTTTGATCTCGACCGGTGTTAAAAGACTCCGCGATCCTCGACGCGTAGAGATAGTAGAGAGATTATTTCGGAGAATATCGACTGAGCTTGCAACGCAAGAATCGCAGATGAAAGCTCCGGGACCAGCAATTATACTTAGAACTTGGTCAGCCGTTCGTCCGCAAAACGAACATTTAATAGGGTCTTCTACCTTTGACTTTTGTGCCATTTTTTCTCTTCTATTTTTTTGGTTCTATTTTTGGTTTTTTAAAAAGAATAATATCAATCAAACCGTATGATTTTGCCTCCTCGGAGGACATATAATAATCTCTGTCTGTATCTTTTTCAACCTGTTCCCTCGTTTTGTCACAGTGGTTTGCAAGAATTTCATTTATCCGCTTCTTCATTCTCAGAATTTCTTCCGCTTGAATACTGATGTCTGTCGCTGTTCCCTGCACACCACCCCATGGTTGATGAATCATGATGCGGGAGTTCGGGAGCGAAGTACGTTTTCCTTTCGTGCCGCCTGCTAAAAGTACCGCCGACATGCTCGCTGCCATACCTATGCAGATTGTTGATATATTCGGTCGTATATATTGCATCGTATCATAAATTGCCAATCCTGATGAAACGGTACCGCCCGGACTGTTGATGTACAGATTTATATCTTTGTCAGGGTCTTCTGATTCTAAAAAAAGTAATTGTGCGATAACGAGACTGGCTATTGTATCGTCTATAGGAGTACCGATGAAAACAATACGTTCTTTCAGAAGTCGCGAGAAAATATCGTATGCTCTTTCCCCACGCCCGGTTTGTTCGACGACTATTGGGACTAATTGATTGATTATTTTCTTTTCCATATTCTTTTTATACTTTCGTTGTTAATGATTGTCTATTCTAAAAAAAGTCTTCTGTAACCTTTTCAGATATTACTGCATGCTCCTTTAGAAATCTCAGCAGTTTGTCTGTTATTATTTTTTCTTTAACAGAGTTTGACGATTTATAAAATTGGTAAAGGCGGTCTTTTTCAATCCCAACTTTCGATGCTTCTGTTTCAGCAAGTCGTTCTAAATCAATTTCTTCAACACTTATTTTTTCAGCTTCAATTATACGTTCTCTAATCAAGAACCATTTCGCCTGGAAGATTGCATAAGTTCGGTTGTTTTCCCTGAACTTATCTTCTTCAAAATCCTGCGGAAGTTTTTTGTTCGGATTCCGATTTTTAATATCTTCAACGAAAGAATCGAGGATGCTCTTTACGAGTGTATCAGGGACGTTAAAATCGTGCCGCTGAACGATTTCATTTATCAAAGTGTCTATAAATCTACGTTCAGTTTTATCGCTCCAAAATTCTTCGATATCACTTTTAAGCTGGGTTTGAAATTCTGAGACGGTTTTTGTTTTCTCTTTTGTTATTTTATTGATGAAGTCATCCGTAAAATCAGGAAGAATGACTCTTTCAATTTTTTTGGCAGTAATTTCCAGATTTTCATTATGCTGATGTTCTTCATTGTCGCGTTTAATTCTAACTTTTCTGGTCTCTCCAATTTTTACATTTTGTAATGCTTCTTTGATTTCAGGATAAATCGTTTCACTCGATAGATAAATGCGAGCATCATTATTTCTTCTGCCGATCAGTGGGATCCCGCTTTCATCGAGCTGCTGTAAATCGGCGGTAACAATATGTTCATCATCTATTGCAGTTTCGGCTTCTTGCATTGTACTATTAGATTTACGGATATGAAGTATTTCATCCTCGATTTCTTGATCTGTTATCTTGTGAATAATTTTTTCAACGGCGATACCTTTATATTCTCTCAATTCAATTATAGGTTTGATTTCATACTTTACCTTGAAGAATAATGATTCACCACGTTTATAATCGATATCTGTCAATACCGGCTCACCGATTGGCTGAATACCTCGCTCTTTGATTATTTGTCGATATACATCAGAGGCGATAGCATCAAGCTCGCTGTATTCTATAGATTCACCATATATACGCCGTATGAGGTCAAGTGGTGCTTTTCCTTTACGAAAACCTTTTATCTCGATTTTTTGTTGGTTTCGTTTGTAAGCTTCTTCGATGAGAGGTACAAGCTCCTCTGCTGTTGTTTGAATCTGAATTTCTTTTTCTATGTCACTAATATCAGTGATTGAAACTTCCATGATCGTTACATTTTCATTTTGTTAATTGAAATTTAAATTATTTCCCTATCACTAAAAAAAATATCGTGGGTAAGGGGGGACTTGAACCCCCACGGGTATTCCCCACTAGATCCTAAGTCTAGCGCGTATGCCAATTCCGCCACTTACCCAGAGTTCTATTTTATAGTAAAAGCAATAATAATATACGGCTTTTTCAAGGGAACTTCAACAATGTAGGTTCGTTTTGCGAAATGTGGCGGAATACCGATTATTCATTCAGAACACGGGCGATACATGCAAGAAGTGTTTTTATCTCGTACGGCTTTGTAAGAAAATCATTGGCTCCTAAATGTAAGCTGTCTCGAGCGATTTTTAATTCATCAACTCCTGTAAGCATAATTACCTTATCGGCAAGATTATCTTCCCGAATTTTTTTCAGGACTTCCATACCATCTATTCCTGGCATCCGAATATCTAAAATAACAAGATTGTATGTATTGTCATGGAGTTTTTGAAGAGCTATTTCACCGTTTTCGGCTTCTTCAACATCGAAACCCCGGTCTTCGAGCTCACTTCGTATTAATAGTCGTAAAGTATCCTCATCATCAACGAGGAGGAGTTTAGATTTATCTGGCATAGCTTATCCTTTAAAAAATTCGTTTTAATATACCATTGTTTATATGCAAAAGCAAGCCAAAATGGTAAATAAAGTTGATTGTTAGATTGATAATTAAAAGATTTAATACTATTCGGATAATCACAACAGGGATAACGGGCTTGATTGCCGGCGTGGTTTCTCCACCCATTTCTCATTCTGAGGTTTGGGGATTTTCGACGGACGATACAATATCAACCTTCACCGATACGTCGGGACAATTCAAACTAATATATCTTCCACCGTCAATATATTCCGTCAAGATAGTACCAAGTAACACATTGTATCAAGATACAATACTTACAAACATAGAAGTTCTTGCCAGTCAAACAACGAATCTCGATACGATTAATTTACGGTTGAAATAATATCTTGAGTTTCCGTTAAAAAATTTGTAAATTTATAACGTTAGATAGAGGCCCGTAGCTCAATTGGATACCCGCCCGCTTGAATGGCGTTCGGGCGGGGAGCATCAGCCTTCTAAGCTGTAGGTTACGCGTTCGATTCGCGTCTTTTCAAGTTTTTTTTCACTTCTGCTAATGGAATTGCTAATTAAAAAGGAGATTTTTTATGGCAATTTCAGCATACACTCTACGAGATGTAGAAATATTCAAGAGTGAAGGTTACCGAAGTTTACTCTCATTTGCAACCTGAAACGTTACATTCAACGGTTAATCGGATATCATTACCGCTGAACTGAAACTCCTTCGCAGAGACATTTACTTCGCCGTCACTAATTCTATCGTCCAAAATAGTATTTCCATGTCGTAGGGGTTGCCTATGACATGGTCGGCGCCGAGTCTTTTGCACTCTTCGATGTTTTTAAAGTCACTGTAAGCAGTCAAAACAATGACCTTCGTGGCAGGGACACTCGATTTAATGTATTTCAGAATTCCGTAGCCACTGATTTTAGGCATTTTCAAATCGAGAATAACGACATCGAATTTCTTATTAATCATTTGATTTAATGCCTGCTCTCCATCAAGAGCGAGAGTGGCATCGTACTGCTTGTTGGTAAGATGTTCCAATAAAGTTGTACCGACTTGTTCATTATCTTCAGCAATAAGAATAGATACTTTTCCATCCATCTTTTACCTCATGCTAATTGTTCAAATGATAAAATGTAGTAAAATGAACAGATAAAAACAAGATGCTTGAATGTTGAGATTGGTTAAGATGCTTGGGACTTTCATTCCGATTGAGATGATCATAGTATTAATTTGAGTATAGTTAGTTTATTGATGGATATGGGTTAAGTCTCGACCTGAAACGGTTGGGATTTTTTATTTCTCAGATGCAACGATTTTCAAGTATATTCTGTTATAATTATGGTAAGGGTCTAAATGAGTACTGACAGGAACCCCGGTTTCTAACTTCTCTCCCGAGTTAGATACTAACCTATCAGTGCTCTTTTTTTTAGGAGGTGATGTTGGGGTTTTATTATTTTTTTCCATTCAGATTGATAGACCCGTAAACTTTATATATAAAAACTTCCCAATAAATTATTGACATTCCTAAGGTGTTACTGCATTTCTTATCTTGTCTGGTACTTAAGGTTGTTCTGCAAGAATAAAATTTTTATATTTGAAAGAACAGAGATTGGGGGCCCGTAGCTCAATTGGATAGAGCAACAGCCTTCTAAGCTGTAGGTTACGCGTTCGATTCGCGTCGGGCCTACAATGAATTGAATAATTCAAAGGTTTTAAAATCATTAGAATAATGCGGTAGTAGTGCTGCATTTTTTTATCCACAAACTGAAAAATCCTTGATTATCGTATGGATTTTGAGTATCTTTGTAAGCAATTCACATGGTGTCCATAGTTCAGTTTGGTTAGAACGCCAGGTTGTGGCCCTGGAGGTCGTGGGTTCAAGTCCCACTGGACACCCAATCGCGATTGCGGATTTCGGATTTCGGATTTCTTTTTTCCAATTGTAAATCCGTAATCATAAATTCTCAATCCGAAATCAGGTTTGCCCCCATCGTCTAGAGGCCTAGGACACGAGCTTTTCAAGCTTGTAACACGAGTTCGAATCTCGTTGGGGGCACGAAACGTGCCTATTAATATTCTATTCATATGAGAGCAATTATTCCCGTTGCTGGTTTTGGTACTAGACTTCGGCCACATACATATACACTACCTAAGGTTCTTTTGAACGTTGGGGGTAAACCAATTATTGGACATATTCTCGATAAAATAATTAAGGATGGATTCGATGAAGCTACAATAATTGTTGGTAACATGGGAGAAAAAATTCGTGAATATATTCAGAACAATTACGACATAAAATGCACATTTATTGAACAGTTAGAACCAAAAGGAATAGCACACGCCGTGTTTCTTTCAAGGGAAACATTTTCTTCCGCTCCAATTCTCATAATTCTTGGTGATACGATTTTTGACGTTGATCTGAAACCGGTTATTAAACAATCATATTCCTCTGTTGGTGTAAAGCAAGTTGAGGATCCACGTCGTTTCGGTGTTGTTGAATTGGAGGGTGGTTATGTTAAACAATTGATAGAAAAACCCGAACATCCTTCAAGCAATCTTGTCCTCGTTGGTCTTTACTGGATCCAAAATCCTCAGCTTCTTCTTCAATGTATTACGGATTTATTTAAGAAAGATCAAAAAACAAAGGGTGAGTTTCAGCTTACAGATGCGCTCCAACTAATGATACAAAAAGGAGAAAGGATGAAAACGTTTGATGTTCAGGGCTGGTACGATTGTGGGAAACCCGAAACTCTTTTGGCAACGAATCGGCATCTGTTGGATAAAATTTCGGATAGAACAGCTTTAGACGGTGTGATAATCAATCCGCCTGTATTTATTTCTCCACATGCTACAGTAACCCATTCAATTATAGGTCCGTATGCAACAATTGCAGATGGTGCAAAAGTTAATGATTCGATCATCCGTAATTCGATTGTGAGCGATGATGCACAAATATCAATGGCATTGCTCGAAAACTCTCTCATCGGTAACAATGCTGTTATCAATGGTAATTTTAGGCGTATCAATATCGGCGATTCGTCCGAAATAGAATTTCATTAATCATAGGAAAATTTCATGTCGTATCTTTTTACTTCTGAATCAGTATCTGAGGGGCATCCGGATAAAGTATGTGATCAACTTTCGGATGCTGTTCTTGATTCTCTTTTTTCACAAGACCCCGCGTCGCGGGTTGCGTGCGAATGTTTTGTAACCACAGGACTTGTATTAGTCGGCGGTGAAGTTACAACGAAAGGTTATGTCGATGTACAAAAAGTTGTTCGTGAAGTTATAAAGGGGATCGGTTACACGGAAGCCGGTGTTGGTTTCGATGCCGATTCATGTGCTGTGTTGTCGACGCTCCATTCACAATCACCTGATATCGCACAGGGTGTTGATACAGGGGGCGCCGGCGATCAGGGAATGATGTTCGGTTATGCTTGTACTGAAACACCCGAATTAATGCCTATGCCTATCATGTATGCCCACAAACTTGTAAAGCGATTAGCCGATATACGGAAACTTGAAAACGGTTTAATGCCGTACATTCGCCCGGATGCAAAATCTCAAGTAACAATTGAGTATGAAGGGAAGAAACCAATTCGTGTTCATACAATTGTTGTATCCACGCAACACTCACCGAAAGTATCGCAGAAAAGAATTAAAGATGATGTTATTGAACATGTTGTGAAGCATGTTGTCCCCGAAGATATGCTCGACAAGAAAACACGCTATTTTGTCAACCCGACCGGTATGTTCGAAATTGGCGGACCGCACGGTGACAGTGGTTTGACAGGTAGAAAGATTGTCGTAGATACCTATGGTGGACGTGCGCCTCACGGCGGTGGTGCTTTTTCCGGAAAAGATCCCACAAAAGTAGATCGAAGCGCTGCTTATGCTGCTCGTCATCTTGCAAAGAATATTGTCGCAGCCGGCTTGGCAAGTGAGTGCTTGATTCAGGTGGCATATGCTATTGGCATAAAGGAACCAGTTTCAATTCATGCCCAGACGTTCGGAACCGGAGTCATTCCTGATGTGGAGCTGGGAAAAATTATCAAGCGATATGCCGCTGAAAGTGGACCAATCGACCTCACACCACGTGGTATCATCAAACGTCTCGATCTTCGCCGACCGATTTACACACGAACGGCCGCTTACGGACATTTCGGAAGAGCTGAAAAGGAATTCACTTGGGAGAAATTGGATATTGTAAAGTTGCTGAAGAAAGCGGTGAAGTGGTGAGTTGGTGAGTGGTGAGTTAGTGAGTGGTGAATATGGATTGTTTAGTCACGATTGAAATTATTTATAAGATAGGAGAGGAAATTAATGATTGCGGAACGCCACTTTTATAATTTTGAAGAGTTAGAAGTTTATAAAACTGCTCGAGAGTTCAGAAAGAAGATGTACACACTAACTAACCGTCTCCCTGATGTTGAAAAATTTAATCTCATCCAACAGATTAGAAGAGCTTCAGTTTCACTTACAAATAACATTGCAGAAGGTCATGGAAGATTTCATTATCAAGAAAATATACAATTTTTGAGGCAAACGCGAGGATCGCTCCAAGAATTAATTGATGATTTAAATACTTGTTTAGACGAAAGATATTTATCAGAAGAGGTTGCATTACCCCTCAAGGATGATGCATTCTCCTTACTCAAGAAGATAAATGGTTACATTGCCTATTTACGCGACAAGAAAAACCGGGAAATAATTTAACTATACCAAGCATTATAACAATTAATAAATAACTACTAACAACTGACTACTCACTACTCACCAATCACAAAACTATGGATTACAAAAAAGGTCACTACAAAGTAAAAGATTTAAAATTAGCTGCCGAGGGACGCAAACTTATCGCTTGGGCAGAATCAAGAATGCCGGTATTGATGGCATTAAGAGAGAAATACCGCAAGACTAAACCACTCAAAGGTTATCGAATTGCAGGATGTCTACATGTAACAAAAGAAACGGCAGTGCTTGTGAAAACATTTGTCGAAGCAGGTGCGCAGGTAAGCTGGAGCGGATGCAATCCTCTTTCAACGAACGATGCCGCCGCCGCTGCACTAGCTGCAGATGGAATTTCAATCTTCGCATGGCACGGTATGTCGGTTAAAGAATTTTATTGGTGCATCGAAGAGACATTGAAGATTCATCCGAACCTAACGCTTGACGATGGCGCCGATCTGATTTTCACAATCCACAACAAGCATCCTGAGTTTGCAAAGAAATATGTCATAGGTGGTACGGAAGAAACAACAACCGGCGTTCATCGTCTGCGTGCAATGGCAAGAGATGGTGCTCTAAAATATCCCGTTGTAGCTGTGAATGATGCTGAGACAAAATGGGATTTCGATAACGTTTATGGAACGGGACAATCGACTTTGGATGGCATTCTTCGTGCAACAAGTATTTTATTTGCTGGGAAGAATATTGTTATCGCTGGTTATGGACATTGTGGTAAAGGTGTGGCAATGCGTGCAAAAGGCCTCGGTGCTAACGTTATTGTAACAGAAGTGAAAGCAACAGCAGCGCTCAAAGCAACACTCGATGGAATGCGTGTGATGAAGATGGACGATGCCGCTAAGATCGGTGATGTTTTTATTACAGCAACCGGTGTTAAAGATGTCGTCGTTGAACGTCATTTCAAGACGATGAAAGAGGGAGCGATCGTTTGCAACACGGGACATTACGATTGCGAAGTAAATCTCAATCATCTCGGTAAGCTTGCGAAGTCAGTCAAAGAAATTCGGCCGAACAATGAATTATATACTCTGAGAAACAGTAAGCAAATTTATGTTCTTGCGAAGGGACGGCTCGTGAATCTTGCGGCGGCTGAAGGTCATCCATCGGAAGTAATGGATATGTCGTTTGCAAATCAGTTCATGTCACAATTAAAATTAGCCGAGCTGCACAAACATGGCAAGCGACTTGAGAATAAAGTGTACGATATTCCGGTTGAGCAAGATCAGGAAATCGCCGCTCTTAAATTGGCAACGATGGGCTTGAAGATCGACAAGCTAACTGCCGAGCAGAAGAAGTACATGGATGATTACAGTGCAGGAACGTGAGTGCTGAGTTGGTGAGCGGTGAGTTAGTGATTGGTGAGTAAAATGGTGATCAGAGATGGGCACCATTTATTTTATCGGGAGTTGCCGAATGCGATATTTATTTTGTTCAATACTAATTATTGCCCCTTCATCTATTTTTTTTGAAGCGGTGCTGAGTACCTCATTTAGACGAATATTAATATTCTGTGGGGTTTCATCATCAAGTCGGAATATTATAACACTTGGCAGCTTGTCCTTTGAGGATGCCATCAAAGCTCCAAAATCTAGATCGCATGTGAGAACGATCCGATTTTCTTTTTTTGCTTTTTCGAGGATTAAACTATCGGGAGAACTGCTCATACCGACTTCGCGAACGTGGAGAGCGTCATGGCAAATTGTTTCAGCCATGCAATAGTCGTATTGGAAATGCCCATGTCGGCAAGGAACTTCATTCACACGTTCGCCAATAAATGAGTTTCTTCTTTCGCTAACCACGCTACATATTGAAGACATTGCTGGATATCTCCTTCTTCTAAATCCGGATATTCCTTCAATATGTCCTTCATCGACATCTTGTTGGCTATGAGATTGATAACTAATGAGACAGGGATACGTAAACCACGAACACATGCTTGTCCACCCATGACCTGAGGGTCAAAAGTAATTCGATCAAAAATTTGCATATAATTCCTTTCCACCATTCATATAATCAATTTAAGAAAAATATAAATGACTGCAAATTCTAAAAGAAAGCGAGAGTAGAATGGTTAGTAATATCAACGGTGTTAAATTGGCAATCTGCCTTAGGCGGACTTGAAAATCGACAAGCTGACTGCCGAGCAGAAGAAGTACATGGATGATTACAGTGCAGGAACGTGAGTGCTGAGTTGGTGAGTGGTGAGTAAAATAGTGATTGGAGAGGATCACCATTCTATATTTTTTACAATACGGTCAATAGTTGTATTATCAAAACGGATATTCTGAGTTGTTATTTGCATAATATAACTGGTTTGTCCACCCCAATAACCCACATCTATTTTTAGAGTATTTGTTTCTTTAGATTTCCAATGTCCCGAATAATTTGCATAGGATATTGGTGGGGTTCCACACCATCCGGCATTCTTTCGCTCAAGAAAGTTGCCATCTGGATAAATGATAAAACCATAATTGTTAGAATCAAGACCAGAAGTTTTTTGCATCACAGTAATACTATCATGGTGCCCTTTAAAGACCCAGCTTCCGTAAATATCATAAGATGACTTTGGCTCAGTCGCTTTTTCTTTGCAAGATGTCAGGTATAGTATAGGTAGTAAGAGAAGCAGACCTATCAATAATCTCTTCATTGGAAACTTCCTTTTAAACGCATAACGCTCCGCATAACCGGCTGGCAATGGAGCGCAGCGGAATTGCCAGTCCGAGTTGATGCGGTTGTTAGCAGCCTTATAGTCCTTGACTTGTTGGCTGCTTTGTATCAATGACATCAAATGTCAATCCCTGTAATTTGTTTTTCAGGTCTTCAATAATAGCATCAACACGTTTTTCGATAAAAATATCAAGAGCATTAGATGGTATATCATTAGCTCTTGCCCACTCCAGTATCTCTTTCGGCAATAGATGGCTTGGAATTATCGATTCAAATTCTGGCTTATCATAGTCCCTGATGTATTCGAGCGGGTTACGATTTGTTATGTTCAGGTTCGTGATTTGCGTTATGTAGACGATGTTCATCAAGCTGTTGCTGTCGATCTGGTTATTGTGCTTGTTATTCAGGGCATACTCAGAATTGGTAGGGAAGACATGATGCAAGTTCGGATTATCCGTCGAGAAAAAGTAATTCTGCACTAAGATGTCTCTATCACAGTGCTCCCAGTCTTTTGGTTGCTTACTAGCATAAAGGGAGAGAATTGCACGGCTGAGGCGCCCTTTTGAACTATATGACGAGGAACGGAGCTTTTCTTTGTCTATTAGAAATCGCCCGAATTGATACGGCTGTTTTTTCCTTTCCTTGTCTAAGAAATCTATGTGCTGAAATAGATGGGTGGTATTGCTCAGTAGGTCATCATTATGAAAGCTGTAGTGCCAGAAATACTGCTTTAGGAAATCGTAGTTCGGAGTATCATTCTTGAAGAAGTAGTTTGCAACAGTAAAATAAAAATACCGAAAGGGTATGAGGTATGGCGTCTTGAGATGGAGATGATTCTCAAAAAAATCGAAGGTTCTAAGAATCGCATTCTTTGCTTCTTCCCAAATCGCCAGTATTTGTTCCGTCTTTATTTCATTTAGATACCGGTCGGTTATGTTGCGCACTCCCGAGCCATCTACGTAACGGCTTATCAAGATAGCGAGTGTTTGCAGGTAATCCAAATCACCTATGCTTAAGAATGTGCTGCGGTTGGTGGCCCGGAAATTGTCGATCAGGTCACGCAAGTAGAAACCAGTGTCCTCTTTGTTCGCGGGCTTGAATGTCTTAGCCACAACAATATCGAAAATATTGAGAGGCTTACCTGCTTGGTTGATACGCTCAAAAATCTGGCAAACTTCGGCGACTTGAATACCTTTCACTTCAATAAAAGATATGCGGTAGTTATCGAGAATTTCCTTTAATCTTCGAAGTTCTTGACGGGCTGGATTATCATAGTCCTTGTAATCACCGTCCGGACTTAATACCAGATTCCTTTCAACGGTACCAAAGCCGTTCTTGATATCTATTAATTTCACAATTAGGCCAGCATCGTATCTCTTTCTCTTTTGAACATTCTGCCGTATTTCACCATTTCTATCGTCGATTTCGTCCCAAAACAGGAACCGGCTTCTATAGCTTTCATCGTCGGTTTCATTATCACTTTGGACTGTCAAATCGACATAAATGGTTGGATCAAATCCCGGCCTATTTTCTATGCTGCCTCCATGCAATGAGGTGAGCAATGAGGTAGTCCTTTGTTGACCATCAAGAATGTATTGATATTCAGTTCTATTAAAGTTGGGGTCAGTGATCTGATGACCGCCAACTTGTCTATGGTTTTGCAACATCAGATCGGTTTTCCAAATCAAGACACTGCCCAAAGGATAGAATTTGTATATACTATCCCACAGCTTTTTTACATTTTCCTTTTCCCACACGACTTCTCTCTGAAAGGTAGGAATCTGATAGTTCTTATTCAGAAGCTCATCCAGGTAAGTTGTCAAACCTTTGTTGGTAGGAAAAATTCTATCCGTGTATGTCATTTGTTCTCCTTCATCAAGCTGCTAACTATTATTATATGGTTTCAATACAACACTCTTTTCTTTCATACTGTAAGTATAACATCTCAATCCCCATCAGGTATTAATAATATCACCGTGATCGGCGTGCTGAAATATACCTGTCGCACTAATAAAAGTCAAGGTTGCAATTTAAAAATCGCTTACTCATAAATATAAAACCCGCCTCCGGGTTTGCGAGCGTTGGGAGGACAACACTCCACAAGGGGGATCCCAGAGGCGGTCAGAAAGGAGACGAGACATCTCCATTTTGCTAATAATTAGTACTATTCTCCTAATAGCTACAAAGTTTTAAGCTTCAGAGAGAAGTGAATTTATTATATCAATGTAAATCCAAGTGCTGTATTTACTGTATCTTTAACGACGTTCAGTGCAGCATTGATTGCCTGCTCAGCAGCAAGAATGCCGATTCCTTCGACAGTTAATAAAACAGTACGCATTGCATTCTTCTGGATGTCTAGTAATAGTTGAGCTTGTTCTTGGGAGATTTTTCCTTCTATGTACATTTTTTCGATTGTAATGATACATTCGCCAAGCTTTTTGCCTTCTGATTCTGCGTAGTCTCTTATTTCGGGAACCTTTTTATCCAAAGCGTCTCTTACAGCATCTATCAATTTCCCCGACTTGTTCCTTTTAGTACCACCGACCTAATTGAGTAAGAAGTTGTTTTGTGTTCTTATTGATCTGCGAGCGCACAGTAGTCTCTTCGTTAGTGAATTCGTTGGTCATTCTGGCATCGGTAACTGATTTTAATACATTGACGATGTTTTTGGTTGATAGTCCGGTTTTCAATTCCATGTATTTACAAACAGCCAACGCCATAAAACAAATCAGGATATGTGCTTTTATCATTTCGTGTTTGAAGTGGTAAATCGGACGCATCTGTAGGTCGCTTTTGGCAATACGAAATGCCTGCTCAACACGCC
>JASEHD010000059.1 GCA_030019075.1 Bacteroidota bacterium | reverse complement strand
GGTTCATTTTATTCTCCTTTCAAGAGAAATTTGATTGTTGTATTGTCAACAAACCCCTAAATCCTATCCTTCGACTTCGCTCAGGGCAAGTCACAAGGGGGGACTTTCAATTTTCTAAACCCTCCCATTCAATTTCGCAAAGGACAAGTCTCAATTGGCGACTTATAATTCCCCTCCTTTGGAGGGGTTAGGGGTGGGTACATGAGCATCAATCCAATCTTCGATTGTCATAACCACACCATGCAAATTTGCTTTTACTTCTCTATCCGTAAATCGTAAAAACCTTACACCAAGTTCTTCTAATTTTCTCTGTCGTTCCTCATCAAGAGCAGTTTTTTCATCATGGCTTGCTCCATCAATTTCAATTGCCAACAAAAGATCACAACAGTAGAAATCGACAATAAATTTATCAATAGGTTTCTGTCGATGAAAATCGTATCCACGAATTTGCTTGCCCTTCAACTCTCGCCATAGCAAAACTTCAGCGAGTGTGCTGTTATTCCGAAGATTACATGCGAGTTGTTTTAAGTTGTGATCATATGGAATAATTTTTCGCCTCATTTAATTATCGTGCCATTGTCAACACACCCCTAAATCCCCTCTCAAGAGGGGACTTTATTCAACTGATTTGCTATCGCTGCAGCAGCGATCAGCTTCACCCCATCCCACCATGAGAAGATCAGGAAACCACTTGCAATGGATTCAGACCAATTATGGAAGTAAACCAGATTCAGATGAAGTGTACCCAAACTAAAAATAACGAACAATCCGATGAACATCGAAACAAACGACCATACTATGTTACTCCTTTGCTGAAGTAAATATCCAACCACAAAAGCTGCAATTGGAAAACTCATCAGATAGCCGCCCGTTGGTCCGATTATCTTTGCGATACCAAATCCAAAATTAGAAAAAATTGGAGCACCCATTATGCCTGCCGTTAGGTACATCGCCATACTAATCGCACCATTGCGTTTACCAAGTACTGCACCGGCAAGTAAAACAAAAAAAGTCTGAAGTGTGTAAGGTACCGGATGATGCGGAATTTCAATTTGTGCTCCTATTCCCGTTAGAATTGCGAATGCTGTTGCCCATAAAGCTTGTGTAACAACATTTTGATTTTCAATTGTAAATAAACGGACTGTGGTTGTACGTTGCATATAATCTCCTATTGAATATTTTGTTGAATCCATTGTAAAGTAATTTCAATAATTTTATTTAACGTCTGATAGTTATCTTCGTCTTTAGATGATGCGTTATAAATATGTCCAACTTTATCGAGTAAAATAAATTCTTTCAATGAACAATTCGATGTTTTGTACAGCAATTCCGCTTCTGCAAGTGGAACCGTAATATCTGTTTTCCCATGAATTATCAACCATGGGATTCGGATATTTGCTGTTGCATCTAATATATTCAATTTTTTTCTATTTTCCTCAACATCATTTAACAAATCGATTCCAAGTCGTAATGGGCTGATGGATGTATCTCTTGCTAACGGTAAATAACCAAGTTTTCTCCATCGGGCTTTCTGATGCTGAGCCCATCGATCAAAATATGAGATTGAAGACCAGGTGACTAATCCTTTCACCCGTTCATCCTTCGAAGCTTTGAGAATCGAAATCCCGCCACCACGTGAATGACCGAGCAAAATAATTTTACTTCTATCGATGTCACCTGCCCCAATTTGTCCATCCCAAATCGCATCAATCACAACACCTATATCCTCAATCTCCTTAGAAATTGTATTATTCTCAAATTTTTTATAATCAGTAATCCGATCCTCATCACCAACAACACCATTGTGCGAAAAGTTGAAGGTTACAGAGACTAATCCATTGTTCGCAAAACTATCCGCTACATATGGAAAAAATCCCCAATCCTTGAAAGCCATAAAGCTGTGGCAAACTATAATTATTGGTTTTTCTTCCAAAGAGCGCTGAGACCTTAAATCGCCACGAATTGGCTCACCCATTTTGTTGTAAATCGTGAAATATTCGTGAATAATGCCGTTTTCAGTCATCCTGCATAAAATACGAAATCCTACCTCCTCAGTCAAGAAAAAATCTTTTTTCATCATTATTGTTGAGTCTCTCATTTATTTTTCTTATTTTTTCAAATCATTAAAATCCGATAAAGGTACAATAAATGACTGATAAAATATCCACGCCCCGAGCCCAGTGGGGTTCCCGCATTGGATTTATACTCGCAGCTTCTGGCTCTGCGATTGGCTTGGGAAATATCTGGCGCTTTCCTTATACGACTGGCGAACACGGAGGAGCTGCATTCGTGCTAATGTATATTATTTGTGTAGTACTAATAGGTATACCAGTAATGATTGCTGAATTATCATTAGGCAGACATACACAGCGAAATCCTGTTGGTGCAATCAAAGCAATCACACCTAAAGGCGGTTGGAAATTATTAGGTTACCTCGGTGTCCTTGCAGGAACTGTTATT
The DNA here is from genome assembly GCA_030019075.1 of Bacteroidota bacterium. Classification (GTDB taxonomy): domain Bacteria; phylum Bacteroidota; class Ignavibacteria; order UBA10030; family SZUA-254; genus JASEHD01. The sequence continues at coordinate 16,835 of JASEHD010000059.1, read as the reverse complement.
CTTTCTTATTATTCTGTTGTTGCGGGTTGGACAATCGGCTATATTGTAAAGACCATCACTCATTCTACTTCTGATTTTAATACTTTTATAGCCGATCCAAAAAGTGAATTCGGTTACTTCATTATATTTCTTGGCTTAACAATGTTGGTAGTATTAGGCGGAGTTAAGGGAGGAATCGAGCGCTGGTCGAAAATCCTTATGCCTGCTCTTTTTATTATACTCTTAGGTTTAATTGTTTTTTCGTTAACACTTCCAGGCGCCGAGGGAGGTATCGCGTTTTATTTAAATCCAGACTTCAGTAAAATTACAGGTTCAACAATCCTTGCAGCTCTGGGACAAGCATTCTTTTCTCTAAGTCTTGGTATGGGTGCAATGATTACGTATGGAAGTTACATAAAAAAAGAAACCAATATAATCTCATCCGGAACAATCGTCGCATTCACAGATACATTAATCGCAGTTATGGCAGGTTTGGTAATTTTCCCGGCATTATTTGCTTTTGGGATGCAGCCATCGCAAGGTCCAGGACTTGTGTTCAATGTCCTTCCACAAATATTTTCTCAAATGCCGGGCGGGATGATTGTCGGGTTATTCTTTTTCATCTTACTGGCGATAGCCGCTCTAACATCTTCCATATCTTTGCTCGAGGTCGGTGTAGCATGGGCAGTTGATGAACTAAAGACAAGCAGAACATTAGCAACAATTCTGATTACTGCCGTAGCTTTTATTTTCGGTATTCCTTCGGCTATGTCGCAAGGTTACAGTGAATTTTTCTCTACCATACATTTTATAGGAAAGACCGGATTTTTAGACATAATGGATTTCGTTTTCGGGTCTTTCGCACTTACATTTGGCGGCTTAATGCTATCTTTATTTATTGGGTGGAAGTGGGGAGCAAAAAATGCTGTTGCAGAAATTCAATCCAGCAGAATCGGTAATTATTCAATGCTCTTAAAAATCTGGAGTTTCCTGATACGTTTTGTTTGCCCCGTCATTATTTTTTTAGTACTCCTAAACTTATTTGGTATCTTTTAATCACATTAACAGAAATGGACTATTGCAATGGATGATTTATATTCACAACTTGTTAATTTGATCGACCTGACAGCATCCTGGATTTGGTCGTACATGATTTACATACTTTTTATTGTAGGTGCCTGGTTAACCTACAAAACAGGATTCATACAATTCAGAAAATTTAGAGACAGTTTAAAATTGGTGCTTCAAGGAGCTATGGGAAAGGGGAAAGATAAATCTCGCGAGGGTGACGTTTCTCCATTTGCCGCTTTATCAACTGCACTTGCAGCAACAGTTGGCAATGGAAATATTGGAGGAGTTGCAACAGCTTTATTCTGGGGCGGACCAGGTGCAATATTCTGGATGTGGGTTTGTGGTTTTATCGGAATGGCAACAAAATATGCAGAAGCGCTATTAGGTGTTCACTTCCGAGAGAAATATCCTGATGGCACAATAGCCGGTGGTCCGATGTACTATATTAAAAACGGACTGAAGAATAAAAGATTGGCAATTTGGTTAGCGTCTGCTTTTGCAATATTTGGAGCGTTCGCTGCTCTTTTCGGTACGGGAAATATGATGCAAGCAAATCAAATGGCGCTCTCTTTCGACAGCCAGTTTGGAATCCCAAAATACATTAGTGGTATTGCTATCACTATACTTGTGGGGCTTGTAATTATCGGTGGTATTAAAAGGATCGCAATGGTTGCTGAGAAATTAGTACCAACCATGATCGTAATTTATTTCGCTTTTGGTCTCTTCGTAATAATCGAGCATTATGCCGAGATACCCAAAGTATTCGCATTGATTTTCTCTTATGCTTTTACTCCATCTGCCGCGGTCGGAGGGTTTTTAGGATCCACGGTAAGTCAAGCCATACAATTTGGCTTCAGACGAGGATTATTATCGAACGAAGCTGGACTTGGCAGCGCACCAATCGCACACGCTGCAGCTCAAACACCATCGCCAGTTCATCAAGGTTTAATCGGCTCTATGGAAGTATTTATAGATACTATCGTAGTTTGCACGCTCACCGCTCTCATAAACATTTCCACCGGAATGTGGCAAAGTGGATTAGAAGGTACTGCCATGACCGCCGCATCATTCTCTGAAGGTATTCCAATTGTTGGAGGCTTTGTTGTGGCGGTATCCTCTTTCCTTTTTGGTTATACCACTTTATTAGGATGGTGCTATTATGGCGAACAGTGTTTGAAATTTCTATTTGGCATTAAAGTCACTTATACTTACCGTATTATTTACATATTGTTGATGTTTATCGGTTCAATCGCTTCGATAAAGCTTGTATTTTTTGTAGGAGATATTGCAAACGCTTTTATGGCTTTCCCAAATCTTATCGCACTCGCACTTTTAGGTGGAACAGTCGGTACTATTACAAAAACTTTCTTCGATAAATACAAAAATATTGAAGATTTTAAATGAACGGAATATCTGAGACAAAACCCGCACGAGAATTCAAACGCGAGCTTGGATTATTTGATTCAACGATGATTGTCATCGGCTCGATGATTGGGTCAGGTATTTTTATCGTGAGTGCCGATATTGCACGAACCGTTGGCTCGCCCGGTTATTTATTGCTTGTTTGGTTAATAACCGGAATCGTTACCATTATAGCAGCATTAAGTTACGGTGAGCTTGCAGGCATGATGCCCCGCGCCGGTGGTCAGTACGTTTACCTTAGAGAATCATACAATCCACTCATAGGATTTCTTTATGGATGGACACTCTTCCTCGTCATCCAGACAGGAACGATAGCCGCCGTGGCGGTTGCATTTGCGAAGTTCACAGGTGTTATCATTCCTTGGTTCAGCGAAAGCCGCATCTTATTTGAAATCCTTGGTTTAAAGATAACTGCCGCACAGGTTCTTGCAATACTCAGCATCATCGTGCTGACGTATATCAATAATCGTGGATTACGAGAGGGGAAAATCGTTCAGGATATTTTCACATTTACTAAGACACTTGCATTGATCGGATTGATTCTTCTCGGAATATTTATCGGAAAGAATTCGGACGCCATCGCTGCCAACTTTTCGAATTTTTGGAATGCAAGCTGGACACACATTGCCGATGGAAAGATTGTCTCTTTCGAATCACTTAGCGGTGTTGCGATATTTGCTGCAATAGGTGCGGCGATGGTTGGCTCACTCTTCGCCAGCGATGCATGGAATAACATTACATTCACTGCTGGGGAAGTAATAAATCCGAAAAGAAATATCCCGCTTAGTCTCGTTCTCGGGACAGGAATAGTTACACTTCTATACATTGCAGCGAATTTTGCATATATCCTCGTTCTGCCGTTATCCGGTAATCCCGACGGTGCAACTGTGGCGGAGCGTGGGATTCAGTTTGCTACTTCCGACCGGGTTGGCATCGCAGCAGCAACTACAATTTTCGGAGAATCGGCTGCAATAATTATGGCAGCTTTGATAATGATCTCAACTTTCGGATGCAATAATGGATTGATACTTGCCGGCGCAAGAGTCTATTATGCAATGTCGAAGGATAATTTGTTTTTCAAAAAAATTGGAACGCTTAATAAAAACTCTGTTCCCGGCGTTGCACTCGTCGTTCAAGGAGTATGGGCAAGCTTATTATGTCTTTCTGGAACGTACGGTCAGCTTTTAGATTACGTGATGTTTGCTGTACTCGTATTCTACATTCTTACTATCATTGGATTGTTCATACTTAGGAAAAAACAACCTAACGCCGAACGACCATATAAAGCTTTTGGATATCCTTTTATTCCAGCACTCTATGTTCTGATTGCTGCTGCGATTGCCGTTGACCTCTTAATCTTCAAATCGTACACGTGGTATGGATTTATTATTGTACTGACAGGAGTACCGATTTATTTTCTTTGGAGAAAATTATCGAACGCTAATACATGAATATTTTCTATGCCATTTTATTGGGTATAATCCAGGGAGTAACTGAATTCCTACCCATCAGCAGCACTGCACACCTTACTATCGCTGGTAAATTTATGGGGCTTATTGATCCGACAAAACCTGAGGACTGGACTGCCTTCATCGCCATCATGCAGTTGGGGACTGTAGCGGCAGTGATTATCTATTTCTTCAAAAACCTCATAATCATGACACGAAGTTTCCTTACGGACTTGGTGAAACCGAAGAGTTCGGAGAAATGGACATACGAATCAAAACTTGCATGGAAGATAATCCTCGGCACAATCCCGATCGTGATAATCGGACTTGTCTTCAAGGATATTATCGAGGGAACATTCACTAAAGAGATCAGCACTATCGCAACAAGTTTGATTGCTCTTGCACTCCTGCTCTACTGGGCAGAGAAGGTTGGCAAGCACACGCGCTCAGAAGAACAAACCACATGGTTAGATGCCGTGATCGTGGGCTTTGCACAAGCTGTTGCACTTATTCCCGGCTCATCACGCTCTGGAACAACAATTACTGCAGGACTATTTCTCGGACTAACAAGGGAGACCGCTGCGCGGTTTTCATTCTTACTTAGCATTCCCGCTGTTCTTGCGAGCGGTTTTTACGAAATGTACGAAGCACGCCATCACTTTGCCGACCTGGGAATTATGCCTCTCATCGTATCCACAATTGTCTCAGGAATTGTTGGCTACTGGGCGATATCGTTCCTGTTGAAATTCCTCCAGAAGCATACAACATACGTGTTCATTTTTTACCGTATAATTCTTGGCGGGGTGTTGTGGGGATTACTTCTGACAAAATATTTCTGAACAGAGTTAGAATAAATTTTTTGTTTTACTAACAACTTACACCCCTCTTAAACTTTTATGAAGCTATACCTTCGGCTGTCTTGGTTCCATGAACTTGTCGCCGTTGAAGTGAATCATATGATCTGGATGTTCCATAATCCATACTTCAGTTTCCCAAGCTAATTCGGTAGTGTATCGCTTGAACTCAGCGAAGTCGGGAAAAGCCGAAATATAGATTCTCCCTGCTGTGCAATTCTTCAAAAAGTCCTCAAGCTCGACGATGCGTTTCGGAGTGATAGGCCCGTGTGATGTTACGGCTTCGATGAGATATAGCCATTTCTTTTGGGGGTCGTATATGACAACATCGGGAAGCTTGCTGTGTTGGTCAATAGGAACGCCAAGATTCTTCAGCATCTTTGAATCCATATGCAAATCTTTCTTTGCAGTATCCCCGAGGTAGAGAAGCATTGAACCTTTGGCAAAACGAGATGCAAACTGATTTACGACCGCGATTTGAACTTGATTGTGTTTCCCCGGTGATAGTCGAATAGTCTTACCGTTCGAAAGCTTCAAAGGACTTAGTGTGAGGTTTCGGTCTTTCACGTATCGTTTCTTGAGTTCACCAACTTCCAATTTAAAAGTTGTAACTGCCGATTGCCATTTACTCGATCCAAATGTTTTGATCACCTCAAGAGCTCGTTTGGAAATAGCATAATGCGCTTTAGGGCTGTTGACTGGCAACTGAGGATTATCCGGATTGTAGTCAGCAAGTCTCGCTTGGACAAACTGATGCAAGACTTGTCGCCTCACCGTCTCACGTGTATTTGGAGCATAACGCCGCTTGTAATGTTTGTCCATAAACGCCATTATGCCCTTGGTAACTTTGAGACTTGACCCTTGAGCATCCTTCCAGGCACCGGCTTTCTTCACGCTGCAGAGTGCGAGGAGCGTTAAAGCGGACATTTCATTTTGTTGAGCTTTAGGTAATCCAAGTTCTTTCAGAATTGTTTGAGCTTCTTTAATCTTACTCATATACAGTAGAGAATTCCTTTCCTAATTTAAAGAACTGTTCGATAACGTCATCTACAACGGATTGGGAAAAATTATTCTTTATGATAATTGTATTTCCGATTTGCTTGATTGTTTCAAGACGAGGCAAAGGCATTTCGCGCAGTTCTGTAGCACTCACGTTTATATTACCATTAAATGTACGGAAATAAGTATCGAAGAGAGTGCTATTCAGCAATGCGGCGAAACCTAATATCTCATTGCGATCAAGGTGACCGCTTGGTCGGTAGATATAGTTCAGATGGTTTTCTACGCCGATGAGATCAGCATCAACACTGTCAGCAAAATATGGTGTGGCGATGAGTCTACTACTATCATCCTTGGAACTAAAACGGCGAAGGAAAATGTAGTTTTTGTTCGGTATCAACAAAGAAAGAGATTGGTCACTGACTTGGATGTACTCTCCTTTACCTGTCTTTTTGAGGGGCCACGTTAATTTCATCTTGGAGGCGTTGTGTAACCAATAGAGCGGTGCTTGCGAAAGTCCATCCTTCACTTGAGAGCGAATGAATCTCTTGGCTCTGAACGAGACAACAGGTCCCGTAGAAATCTGTATGTTATATGCGTTCATACTTCCCTGCCATGATTTGAAAAGACGAACAACTTGTGCTTCAGCGTCTGAGGACGGCAAATGGAGAATCTTCTGATAGGAGTTAGTATCGAGCAACTCGTCAAGGTAAAACACCCTCGTTTGTCTCTGATTTAAATCTTTAAGCCCGTGCGAGATAGAGACTGTGACTCTCGGACGTTTGCCATTGGACTTCATGCGCCGTGCAGAGATAATGACATTCTCCTGAAGAACCTCGTCCCTCTGGAATGCCTCCTTCCGTGAATCAAATAGATGGACAGTGTCTAATTGAACTATCGAAAAGAACTTGTCTCTGAAAAGCCTGAAGTAATAACCGGATGCAAAGCTCCGGGGCGTGATAAAAATCAGTTGACCATCTTGCTCAAGAAGTTTAGCGGCAGTAAAAAGAAAAATTGCATAAATATTTGGCTGACCGTGCACAATAGAATTGGCTGCTTTCACCCTGCCATCTGTCTTTGGAAGTTTAAAGTATGGGGGGTTAGAGATAACAAAATCAAAATACTCCACATCCCGATCCTGGTTCTCCAGTGTGTCCGAATTGGAGAGAATAAAGTCGGAACCAAAAAGATTGAAATCAAGTTTTACACCCTGCTGTCCCACCCAACTCTTCAGGTAAGAAAATGACTTTTGAGATAGTGAAATTAGTTGTTCATCCGTCTCATAGGCAACAAGTTCAATCTCCGACAAGTTTTTAGTTGTAACAAGCATCGCTTCCACTAAAGCACAAGAAAGAACGCCTGTACCGCACCCGGGATCCAGAATCCTGATCCTTGATTTCCGGCAGTCTGCTAAGCTCGACATAAAGCGTGCAATTTCAGCCGGTGTAAAATACTGTCCGTACTTTTTCCTGTGCATCTCTGATGTTTGAGAAGAATATAGAACTCCGAGCCGGTCCGCAATTGAGCTTGGTAGTTCATTCGGCAATGGCTTTATATCATCAATTCTTTTCATTCTGTTCTAATTTACAAAATTAACCTGCCAACTGAAAGCGGGAGAAAGATTCACAGATCTTCAGTTTTTCGGAATCCCGCACCGCGGGCAATATATATTCTGATAGATAATGTTGCGCCAATACCCAATTGATTATTTATCTGGCAACTGAACTTCCTTGACAGTTGTGCCAAGCCGCTCCTCGATTACGAAATCGTTCATATTAATACCGATGGGTTTGGCACCAAGTCTGAATCTTACAGTGTGAACTGAATAGGTGAAACTATCGGAGATGTAGACGGACATTATCTCGTTAACTCCAATATGAACATTCTCAGAGGATGCTGTCTGTGTGTGAACGTAGTTATTGAGATCATCACGGGTGTTTGATATAGACAACTGCCCCAAAAATTCTACTCCTCCTCTATTTGCCACAGTAATAGTAAAACTGAACTCCTTCCTACCTGAGAATCCCGAACGGCCAAATTGATCGTACGAGACGCTTGAAATTCGTTGACATGTGATGTCTTCAATAACGAGATTCGGGGATCCATTGATATTAGACCGTACTACTTTCTGTTGTCCGCACGACCCCAAAATAAGCCCAAGGAGAAAAATCAATATTTGTGGCAGTATTGTTTTCATATGAACAGATTCAATGTCAACCCAATCTAGGTGCATATGCATCTAACTTAGCGCGTAAAAATCCAATATTTCGTTTTATCTTATCTTCTCAAAAAATATTTATACAAGAACGATGGGATGAATTCTTTCTCACAAGTCGATCTCCACTTCTTTATCCCATTTTCTATTGGTAAGTAATTTAGCAAATGTATCTGTTATTGGCAAATACTAAGATGGGGTTTTGTTCAACAAGTAAAAAGCTCGGCCGTAATGGACCATTCCATGACGGAAAACACCGAAAATCAGTCTCTTTATAGTGTCACGTTATGGACAGTGACACCAGGGGATAAAACTAAGATATCACACCCTTTTTCTAAACATCGGCATGAACACAAACTTATCCAGCAGCGCAACAATGATGAATAGAACAATTAGGAAAGCGGTCAGACCATAACTGCTCTTTGTGTAGAGAAATGGAAATAAATTTTTCAGCCATCCGTTAAAAGCAGAAACACCCGTTGAAACTTGGTCAGCGACAGATTTATAAGCCGATTGTGTTGCAGTGATAGACTCACCAACTCCAGAACTCTCTAACATGCCAGTAAACTTGAATACACCGTACACGATACCAATAACAATGAAAAGTCCGAAAAGAGGTGCAAGGTTTTTGAAGATCGCCCACAAAAACGATGGTGATTCCTTAATTCGTAAATGCTCCATTACTCGCTGTGTAAACTTAGGATCAACTCTCTCAAGCGGAATATTTTTCAATGTTGATTCAAAGAGACGTAACGACTTCATCTTCCCGCTACACTCATCGCAAGTAATAAGATGAAGATCGATTTCATTTCTACATTGCGGATCGATAAAGCCGTCCGCAAATTCCTGAAGCTGGTCTGATGTTAGATGTTTCATAAAACTCTTTCAAGTTGTCCGCTCGACGAGTCGAGTCTTCGACCTTCGGTGGATTGCAATAATTGCTGCAGCATCTCACGGGCACGGAAGAGATGCGTTTTAATCGTTCCAATGGGGAGTTGGGTAACTTCTGAAATTTCGTTATGCGATAAATCCTGAAAATAAAAAAGCGAAAGTATAGTTTGGTATTTTTCAGGAAGTGATTCCATAGTTTTCTTTACAAACTCGACCATATTCTTCGTTTCATAGCCATTAAAATCAGATGCAGTAAAAACCGGCTCAAGTGCATTATAATCTATATCATCATCATAATCCAACCGCAGGAAATCTTCTTCCCGCTTACCGAGCCGAGTAAGGCATACGTTGTACAAAATCCTGTAAAACCATGTTGCTAAATCGTGCTTTCCCTTCAAACCTGTTTAAAGCGTTATATGCACGAATGAACGCATCCTGAGATGCTTCTTCAGCATCTTCTCTATTCTTCAACATCCGCACTGCAAGTGTAAATGCCCTGTCTTTATAACGATCAACGAGATGGGCATAATAATGCTTTGCTCCGCCTCGGATTTTCTCGATGATCTCATTATCAGTTAAGGGCATATGTTCGTTTAATCTTTTAGACCCCATTAAACAGTTTTAGGTTTCAGGTTGGGGTCTGAATTAATTGTACAAAAATATTTTGGGAAAGTGAAACCCTACCGATTAATTTGCAGTCAAAAGATACAGAAGAAACAATATTCAATTTAATTTTTGAAAGGATTTTAAAATGGGTGCAGAAGAAGTTTTAATACCGATTACAATGTTTTTATCCGTAGGTGCGGTCTTCATTATCTGGATAGTCACCCGACATCGGGAACGAATTACAATGATCGAGAAGGGTTTAACAAGTGATGAAATTAAAGCGATGTATCACCGGGAAGTGCGACGCGATCCACTTGAGTTTGACACTTCTGACGGCACGATTCCGCTAACCCATTGAAATATAAGGTCAAGAAAGAGAGAAGTGGAAAAAGTTGTAGTGTGAAAGCCCCTTGACAATGTGTTAGCGTGTTGTGTATATTAGAAGCATGGCATTCTTGCGACACGAGAAGCAGAAGTCGGGAAACTATCTCAGTATTTGTGAGAGTTATCGCGACGAGAACGGAACACCTAAGCAGAAAATTCTTTTTCGTCTTGGGAAAGTGGAAGATTATTCTGCTGAGATGCTCAGACGCATCGGCAGTCGGCTGTACACATTAGGAGGCGGAAGGCTGGAAGACCTTCTGAAACAAGATGAGGCGAAGGAAGTAGGACGGTATAACTATGGATTTCCGATGATCTGTAAACAGTTGCTTGTATGCTATGAGTTGCATACGCTTTTTGCGCGCCTGACGCGCAAGCACAAGCTCGCGTTTGATTTGTATCAAGCGGTCTTGCTTATGTTGTGTGATCGGTTGAACGATCCTTTGTCAAAATTGGGCTCGCACACGTTACAGGATGAGTATGTGGGGATCGGTCATGTGGAGTTACACCATCTCTATCGAACATTGGACAAGTTGTGTGAACACAGCACACACATCCAACGCCATATCTACGAACAGAACAAAACATTGTTCAACTACGAACTCGATGTTGTGTTTTATGACCTGCCTGTGCCGAAACGGCTACGTGCAGGCAGGTGTGACCACGTTCTATTTTGATTCCGAGATAGAACAGCCGGGTGCACTCAGGCAAATGGGATTCAGCAAAGATGGAAAGATTGGGAAGACGCAAGTGGTATTCGCATTGCTTGTAGACTCGAACAAGAATCCTCTCGGCTATCGCGTCTATTGCGGCAACTATTTTGAGGGACACACCTTCAAAGATATGGTTGCCCAGTTACGGCAAGAGTATTGTATCAAGCAGGTGGTGATTGTTGCTGATCGTGGGATGATGAGTAGAGCAAACCTTCAGTTGTTTGAGGAGGAACAACTTGGTGCTGGGTATCAGTTCATTGCCGGGGAGCGACTGAAGAATCTCTCAGAACGTGCGAAAGCGTACCTCACGGATTTGAAGAACTATACAACGGTGTGTTGGAAAAATGACGATGGTAACGAGATCACACTGCGATACTGCACGTATCAGTTCACCACCAAAACGCTGATTGGCAGTTACAGTCAATCCAGAGCAGAGAAAGACAAGTTTGATCGACAGCAACGGATCACCAAGGCAGAACACCTGCTCAAGCAGCCGTCGCAACTTCACAAGAAAGCGGCACGCTATTTTCTCAAGCGCACCGGTGAAGCAACCTACGAACTCGACAAAGAGAAAATTGCACAAGCTGAACGGTATGATGGCTTCATGGTCATTGCCACCAACGCCACAGCATTATCACCTGAGCAGGTGCTGGAGAAGTACAAAGACCTCTACCAGATAGAACAAACATTCAGGACGTTCAAGAGTTATCTGGAAACGCGTCCGATGTTTCATTGGACAGATCAACGCATCTGTGGACATTTGTGTATGTGCTACATCAGCTTCTGTCTGTTGAACTATCTCCAGCAGAGACTAAGAGCACAAAACATCGTCTCCAGCGAACAGGCGATTCGGCGTATGTTGGTGAAAATGCAGTTGAGCAAACTCGAACAGAACGGCAACACCATCTATCTTCGCTCCTCACTTGATGAGCACACAAAAACCATGCTCACAGCGATTGGACTTAAACCGCCTCCCGATATGTTTGCGGAAGACCGAATTACTAATTATCTATGAAATAGACAATATAAAAAACTCTGTAGTGTGACAGGCAAAATGTTAACTTGTTGTGTATCAACCACTTAGTCAAAAAAGGTGTCAAACTCAAGAAAAGATACAGAAGAAACAATATTCAATTTAATTTTTGAAAGGATTTTAAAATGGGTGCAGAAGAAGTTTTAATACCGATTACAATGTTTTTATCCGTAGGTGCGGTCTTCATTATCTGGATAGTCACCCGACATCGGGAACGAATTACAATGATCGAGAAGGGTTTAACAAGTGATGAAATTAAAGCGATGTATCACCGGGAAGTGCGACGCGATCCACTTGCATCATTGAAGTGGGGATTACTCTTTCTCCTTGCAGGCGTTGCAATCTTATTGGGAAATTTTCTCCACGTTCAATTCAAAGTTGAAGAAGGAGCTATCATCGGTTTGGTGTGCCTGTTTGTTGGAATCGGATTAGTGATATTTTATAGTATCGCATCGAAGAAATTAAATCAATCACAACAATAATACATTAAACCTCACAGGTTTTTAAAACCTGTGAGGTTTTCTATGTAAATTCCCACCTCATTTCCGCTCTGCTAATCTCCTATCGAGCATCATCAAGCTGACCGGCGAATCGCCTAATGTCTCAAGATAATTGATAATCTCGTTATCGTTCTTCTCTTCCTCCACCTGCTCGTTGATGAACCAATGAAGCATCATCTCAGTGGGATAATCTTTTTCTTTGATTGCAAGCTCGTACAGTTTATTGATGAGCTTTGTAATCTTTTGCTCATGCTCCAAAACTTGTTTAAAAATATCCAACGGTTTTTTGAATTTAGACGGCGGCTGAGGAATCGCTTTGAATATTACAGAACCACCCCTATCATAAATGTAATTATAAAACTTCATCGCATGTGAACGCTCTTCATCGGCTTGAAGCTTCATCCAATGTGCAAATCCGGGAAGATTCTCGGCATCGAAGTGTGCCGCCATCGCAAGGTAAAGGTACGATGAATATAATTCCTGATTTATTTGTTCGTTGATTGCGTCTTGTATTGTTTTATTTAACATAATTTTTATCCTTTAATTATTCTTAGTAAAATATTAAGTTTGTTTAATTTCAACTTTTTTCCCAAACAGATACATAAACCCGATAAGAAATAGTACACCTATTAAAATAGACAAATAAGGTGAAAAACCAAATGCTGTTGGAATATCACCAACTATCATCCCAACAACCGCTACAAGAATAGCATATGGCAACTGGGTTCGAACGTGATCTATATGATCGCAAGCCGAAGCCATAGAGCTTAGCACAGTAGTATCCGAAATCGGTGAGCAATGATCACCAAACACAGCTCCTGCCAAAACCGAGCTAATTACGCCATGAAGTATCATCTGATAATTGCTTCCTATTAAACCAGCTTCAATGGATAAATTATGACTCAATGGAATAACTATCGGCATCATGATTGCCATAGTCCCCCAACTGGTTCCGGTTGCAAAACTGATGAGCGCAGCGATCAAGAAAGTTAAAACCGGCAGCCAATGCGGTTCAATCATTCCTCGCAGTATTTGTACTAAATAATCTGCAGTTCGCAGCTCTTCAGTAACGGATCCAATAGACCACGCTAAGATAAGAATAAGCATTGCAAAAAGCATCGAACGCAAACCGTTGAACCATGCATCAATCGCTTCGGTTAATTTAAGAATTCGCTGGCTGATTGATAATAATATAGAAACAACACATGCAGAAAACGATGCCCACAAAAGCGAAGTGTATGAATTCGAGTTACTGATGATAGAGCTAAGACTGAAATCAACCGCATTAGCTGATCTTAAATTCTCCATCCCCGTCGTATATAAACCATATCCGCCAACAATTAAAATTGTTAATATCGGAATTAACCCATTATACCATTTTCCATCCGAAACTTTACTCGATAACTCTGTAAGCGTTGTTACATCGGTAGCGGGCTGAGCGCCATCGCGTAAAACCTTGCCTTCGAATCGGGCACGCCGCTCGGCTTTTAGCATCGGCCCAAAATCTCGTCCACTTATCGCAATAATCAATACAAATATTAATGTTAATATCGGATAAAATCTATATGGAATCGTTTGAAGAAAAACAGTATAAGCATCTTCCGTGGATCCTATCGCTTTTAAACTCTGGTCTATCAGCCCAACTTCATATCCAATCCATGTTGAGATAAGAAAAATACTTGCTACCGTTGCTGCACCTGCATCTACGATGAACGAGAGCTTTTCGCGGGATATTTTCAAATCATCGGTGATTGGTCTCATTAAATTTCCACGGACGAGCACATTTGCGTAATCATCAAAAAATAAAACTATGCTCAATAACCATGTAGAAACTTGTCCGCCTCGCGCAGTTTTTGCAAATCGGGTTATCAGACTTGCGATTCCCAGAGTGCCGCCATTCTTGGTAATCACACCAACCATCCCGCCGAACATCATGCTGAATATTATTATAGAAATATGATCAGGTGACTTAAGCGAGTTAAGAATAAAATGATCTACAACTCGAAATAGCCCCCCCAATGGATCATAATTAAAAATAAAAATTGCACCCAACCACACTCCGGCAAAAAGTGAAATAATAACTTGTCTGATAGTCAGAGCTAAAATGATTGCTAATAACGGTGGAAGCAAACTCAGTAATCCGGGAATCGAGCGAAGCATCTTTCTACCAACAGAAGAACCATCACCGATGGTTATTTCATTAGACCCAATAAAATCAACAACTGCTTGCTCAGATATAAATTTACCTTTTTGAAAACGACTTTCGGGTTTTTTTGATTTATCCTCTATCCTTATATTTCCAAAAACAGGTACGCCATTATACAAAGTATCAACAGATCCGTCTGACTTCTTAGCACTCACTTCTAATTTGAATGGGATTCCTTCAAGAACAAAATTCGGCGTTGTAATCTCAAATTGATATGGTGAAGAAGAAATACTTTTGTCTTCTTGCGGGTAAGCTTGGGAAATAAAAATAAGAATTGTAAGAGCTAAATATTTCATGAATCTCCGAAAAACTTACAGAACAGCTCAGACTTCTGATGGCGGGGTTGTAAGAATTGCCCTTGCCTCTTCAACAAATTCAGGTGCGACTAATAATTTTACTCCTTCGGCTTGTTGAAGAACAGGCATCATGTGCCCTGAATCCTCATACTTTAAAAAAGATTCAATACCCGCAGCCGCTAGTGTAGCTTGGGCTAATTCCGCATCGATTTCCGTGGAATATGTTGCGATAACTAAATAACCTTCCATAATAATAACTCACTTTAATAAAGGAAATTACGGTGTACAGAAACGTACAGAATTCTCTCTTAAAAAGCAACCATCAATCTTCGATAGTCGTGCTTGCAACTTCTTCGATGGTTGTAATCCCCCTTTTGAGTAATTCAATAGCTGATTGTCGAAGCGTTTGCATTCCTTGTTGAATAGCAAGATTACGAAGCGCC
The DNA here is from genome assembly GCA_030019075.1 of Bacteroidota bacterium. Taxonomy (GTDB): domain Bacteria; phylum Bacteroidota; class Ignavibacteria; order UBA10030; family SZUA-254; genus JASEHD01. Next base: position 1,778 of record JASEHD010000059.1, on the reverse strand, counting down.
TCCTCATTTATTGAGCTGCCGGCTTCCATGATTAGTTGACGAATCTCCCTGGTGAAATATAGAATCTCATGTACAGCCGTCCTACCTTTATAACCTTTGAGACAATGTAAACAACCGACAGGACGATAGATTTTTACTGTCGCGATTTCTTCTTTCGTTAAACCAAGCTTTTCTAATGTAATTGGTATTATTTCAGTATCAACTATTTTACATCTCTCACAAAGCTTCCGGAGGAGTCGTTGAGCAACTATAATATTGATAGAATAAGCGAGCAGAAACGGCTCGATCCCCATCTTGAATAATCGTGCGATTACACTGGGGGCATCGTTCGTATGTAATGTCGAGAACGTTAGATGTCCGGTATTTGCAAGTTTAACTGCCAAATCGGCTGTTTGTTTATCACGAATCTCCCCGACCATAACAATATCAGGATCGTGCCTTAGGATCGCACGCAGAGCTTCATCGAAACCAAGTTTTGGATTCAACTTAACCTGCCGCGCACCATCTATGAGATACTCGACAGGGTCTTCAACCGTGATAATATTAAAGGCAGGATTCATAACAGCGCGTAACGCTGCTAACAAAGTCGTACTTTTACCGCTTCCGGTAGGTCCGGTTAAAATCACAATACCATAAGGTTTTGCAATAGCCATTCTAAATTTTTCCAATGCTGCCGGCTGGAATCCAATATTTTCGACTGTGATACTCGCTTCCGGATCGCGAAGAACACGAAGAACTATTGATTCTAATTTTACCTTTAACTCTCTTCCTATTAAAGGGATAATCGAAACTCTGAAACGCACAATTTTATTATCAACCATCTTCTGAACAAAACCATCCTGTGCCATATTCCTTTCGAAGCGATCAGTTCCCCTGGCAATATCCTTAACAACAGCAGCAACTGCATCTGCTCGGAGATCGTCAATATTCTGCCATAAAGATAAATGTCCGTCAATTCGGAAATGTATCTCGGTTTTCCGTGCTCCACGTGGAATAATGTGAATATCACTTGCAGTTAAGCGTACTGCATCAGAAAAAAAATTATCAACAATCTCGTTGAGGTGTCCTTTTCTTATCTCTTCATCGAGCTCATCGATCTGTACATCCTGTTCCTCATCTAAAAATTCTGTGGAAGTCGATGAAGGACGATTCACGGAATCTGCCAACAACTCGCGAGACAATGAGTCATAATTACTCAGTGTCATATAACAGATTTCGTATTTAGGGAATGGAAATGCTCTTGCAATAGTCGCGATTTCTTGATTAGAAGGATCGGGTGTAACTATCTGGAGTTTTGAAGTATCACTCTCAGTTACTTGAAATGGAAGAACTTTATTCGCGGTCGCAGAATCACGGATTTTTTGGGGTACACCGTCTAAAATTTTATTTATGAAAGCTAATCTATCGCGGTCAAGTCCAATAGTATCAAGATCGATAGTCTTGAACGAGTAATATCGAACAAATTCTGCATAAACCGTTTCACGATCTGCCTTGAATTCATCAATCAGGATTTGGAAAAGTAAGCGCTTCTCCTCCGCCTATATTTGTGCCAAATGGCGACCATAGTTATTGTAATCCAAATTAATCAGGTTAATATACTGAACAACAACGTGCCTGGCAATACCAGTTGCACGTGCTATGAATTCGACTGATTGTTCTTTTTCATAACAGAGCTTCACCCGTTGATAATCTTTAATATACCGATCAACCGCTTGCAGTGAATGATTTGTTTCTCGAGCAACTATTCGAGGGTCCTTTTTTTCAATGATTATTTTTTG